>JBDUAG010000255.1:0-5901 GCA_040004785.1 Burkholderiales bacterium
GGTCGCTGACCGGCTGGGTCTTGCCGTCCGCGACCAGAAACGCGGCGCCGCGAAAAGACATCAGCCCACCGAGCGTGACGACGAACGAGGGCACGCCCAGCACCGCCGTCAACCAGCCCTGGTACAGGCCGATGAGCAGGGCCAGCCCCAGCCCGGCCAGCGTGGCGGGCACCCAGTACCAGCCTTTCGTGTACATCAGAAAGGCGATCAGGACGCCGACGCAGCCCAGCACCGAGCCGACCGACAGGTCGATCTGGCGTGCCACGATGATCAGCGTGATCGCGGTGGCAACGATGCCCACGACGGCCGTCTGCTGGACGATGTTGTACAGGTTCTCCGGCGTCAGGAAGGTGCCCGTGACGAGGTGAAAAACGACAGCCATCACCGCGAGCACGGCGGCCATCAGCGTGAGGCGCACGTCGAGTGCGCTGACCTGGAGGTTGGCGTTCATATCGATGTGGGCGGGCCCGCCGAAACGGGCCCGCCGAGCAGGGTTGAAGAAGAGCCGCTCAGATCACTTGCAAGCCGCCGGCGCGCCTTCCTTGGCCACGCCCTTGCACGCCTCGTCCTTGCTGATCCAGCCGGCCTTCACGACGACGTCGAGGTTGTCGCGCGTGATCGACACCGGCTTGAGGAACTTCGACTGCAACGAAACCTTCTTCTCGCCCTCGGCCCAGGTCACCGCACCGTCGACCTTCTTGCCGGCGGCCAGCGCCACCGCAGCGGCCGCGGCCTCCTTGCCGAGCACGCGTGCGTCCTTCCAGACCGAGACGGTCTGCGTGCCCAACGCGACCCGGTTCAGCGCGGCGTGGTCGCCGTCCTGCCCGGAAACCGGCACGCCCTTGATGCCCTTGCCCGACAGCGCGGCGATCACACCGCCGGCGGTGCCGTCGTTGGAGGCGACCACTGCATCGACCTTGCCTCCGTTCTTGGTCAGGATCTGCTCCATGTTCTTCTGCGCGTTCTCGGGCTTCCAGCCTTCGGTGTATTCCTCCCCGACGACCTTGATGTCGCCGCTCTTGATCGCCGCGGCCAGCACCTCGCCCTGGCCGGCGCGCAGGAAGTCGGCGTTCGGGTCGGTCGGCGAGCCCTTGATGAAGACGTAGTTGCCCTTGGGCTTGACCTTGAACACACCACGCGCCTGCTCGCGGCCGACCTCCTTGTTGTCGAAGGTGATGTAGAACACGCCCGGTTGCTCGATCAGGCGGTCATACGCCACGACCGGCAGGTTCTTTGCCTTGGCCTTGGCGAGTGCCGGCACGATCGCGTCCTTGTCCATCGCCAGGATGATCAGTGCGGTCGCGCCCTTGGTGATCAGGCCGTCGACGTCGGCGATCTGCTTTTCCGGTGAGCCGCCCGCGTCGGCGCTGATGTACTTCGCGCCAAGCTTGTCGAGTTCGGCCTTGATGGCCGCCTCGTCGGTTTTCCAGCGCTCTTCCTGGAAGTTCGACCAGCTGACGCCGACCACGGCCTGCGCCGATGCGAGCGTGCCGAATGCAGCGATCAGGGTGCCGATGAGGAGCTTGTGCGTGAATTTCATGAAATCTGTCTCCGTATTGATTTGTGTAGAAAAGCTTGCTCGAGAATCCCGGCGCAGAGCGGTGGCCGGGCGGGTTCGTCGTCAGGCTGCGGCCCGTCTCGCCGCAGGTTGGTTCTTGGCATCCTTGAAGCCGTGGCGCGATACGGCCGCAACGATGTCGGCCGATTCGTCGAGCCGCTGCAGCACCAGCGAAGCCGCGCCGCGCGCCCAGGCTTCACCGCCTTCGTGGCTGATGACCAGCGGCACGCAGCCCCGGTGCGGCAGGGCCATCGCATCATCCATCGCAGCGCGCAGCGGCGCCTCGAACAGCTCGATCGCCACCGCACGCCCGCCGTCGAGGATGACGAGTTGCGGCGCCAGCAGATTCACGACGTTGCCAATCCAGCTGCCGAGCTGTCGCCCTTGGCGCTCGAAGATGGCCAGCGCTGTCGCGTTGCCGCCCTTCGCGATGCGCGCGAGCTGGTCGTAAGCGGCGTCGACCGCCTGCGGCGGCAGTTCGCCGGGTGGCATCAGCCCGGCATCCTGACCCTGCCGCACGACGGCGTAATGCGACACATAGGCTTCGAGGCAGCCACGCTTGCCGCAATGGCACTGCCGGCCGCCGGCTTCGACCTGCACGTGCGCCAACTCGGCCGCGAGACCGGCGCGGCCGCGGTAGAGCTCGCCATTGATGACCAGGCCGAGGCCGAGACCTTGTTCGAGCGTGATCACGGCCACGTTCGAGAGGCGCCCGGCCTGGCCGAACCACTGCTCGGCCAACGCCCGGATGTTGGCGTCGTTCTCCACGAACACCGGCACGCCCAGTTGCGCCGAAACCGCCTCGGAGAACTTGCGCACCACGGTCGCCTCACCGGTGTCGAAAACAGCCGACCAATGCACCTCGTCGCGCATCGAATCGATGAAGCCGGGCAACGCGACGCCGACGCCGGCCAGGCGCGCGGTGACCGCGCCGTCTCCGGCTTCGGCCAGACAGGCGCGCACGTCCTTCACCATGCGCTTGACGAGCGCGGCCTTTCGCAGCGGCGTGATCAGCGGCGCGTGACACGTGTGGCGCACTGCGCCTGTGAAATCGGTGAGCGTCACGGTGAGCCGATAGAGCGAAACGTCGACACCGACGACCCAGACGAAATCGGCGTTGAGCGCGAGCTCTCGCTCGCGCCGCCCACCGCCGCTTGACGGCCGGGCGCCGACCTCGGCGAGCGCGCCGGTGGCCAGCAGCCGGCGGGTCAGCGACGACACCGCAGGCTGGCTCAGACCCGTCGCGCCGCAGATCTCGGCACGCGACATCGGCGCCATGTTGATGCGCATGGCATGCAGCACCTGATAGAGGTGCAGCGTCGAGATCTGGCGTGAGCTGAGACCGGCCATGGATGACGTGAAAGCAGGTTCATTCCGAAAAGATGGGCCATTCTATTTTTGCGAAATATTTCAGCATCAGGTGTTTCCCGGGTGGCGTGGCCGGGTTCAGCGTGGGCGCAACGACCTGGCGAGAAACCCTTGCGCGAGCCAGTAGCTGAGCAGGATCCACAGCGAAGACCAGGGCAGTGGCAGCGCGAACTTGTTGATGGCCAACAGGCTGTCCGACACCATGAAGAGCATGCCGCCGATCGCGGCGTGGCGCGCGAGTGCGGCGTCGGCGTGGCCCGCGGCGACGCGCCACCACACCGCGGCTTGCGAGGCCATCGTCGCCAGGCACAGCACGTAGGCCACAACCGGCGTCCGCAACGCCGCGGGCACGCCGGCCCACAGCTGCGACAGGATCAGCAGCGCGAGCGCCGCGTAGGCCACGAACGCGAGTGGCCGCGCCGCGAGTCGCGCCGGCACACAGAACGCAGCGATGTAGGCGAGGTGCGCGAGCAGGAACGCGATCAGTCCGGGCAGGAATCCCTCCTTCGGCCACAGCAGGGCCACATCGCCGATCAGCGAGAGCAGCAGCCCGACCCGTACCCAGCGCCGCTGGGTCGGCTGCGCCGCACCGCGCGGCCACGCGAAAGCGATGATCAACAGCGTCGTCAGCGGCTTGAACACGAAGGCAAGCGATGCCGGTAGCAGGCCGACGAACGCGAGGATCGCCAGAGTGGCGCTGAACGCCGCGAGCCATGGCAACGAACGGGTCGGGTTGATCGGCATTCTCCAGAGTGGGCGCGTGGCCCAGGCCGCACCGATTGTTACCGCGACAGGGTGCTTTCGGGCATCGATCCTGCTGCCTTGGTCAGACGCCGAATTCACGATGAACGCAGCGCCCTGGCGAGTCGAATTCACCCGGTTCGATGACGGGAATGGCCCATGTTGAAAGCAGACGAATCATGAAACCCGACGAGACGAACGCTTTGCGGCTGCAACGCCTCGCGCCGAGCTGGCGCAACGCGAGCACCCTGCTCGGCATCGCTGCGCTGATGGCGGCCTGCGGTGGCGGCGGTGGCTCGACGGACACGACGCCCGTGGCAGAAGCTCCGGCGCCCGGCGCCGCGCCGACGCCGTCCCCGAGCCCATCGCCCACGCCCTCTCCGTCCCCTTCCCCGAGCCCATCGCCCGCACCATCCCCGAGCCCTTCTCCCGCGCCCGCGCCGACCCCCACGCCGGCCCCGCCGCCGGTGGCGATCTCGACTCGCGATGCCGTGCGCCTCGCCGATCAGGGCGCGTTCGGCCCGACCGAAACGCTGGTCGGGACGATCAAGTCGCAGGGCACGACCGGCTGGATCAGCGCACAGATGGCGCTGAACAGCTCGCGCTACACCAGCGGCGGCACCGGCGCGGTTCACCAGTACACCGGCAGCGGCGAGTTCTGCGACGGCAAGGACAGCAACTGCTGGCGCGACTGGTCATCGACCCAGCCGCTGGTGTGGGACTTCTATCGCAACGCCGTCGCGCAGCCCGATCAGCTGCGCCAGCGCGTCGCCTTCGCGCTGCAGCAGATCGTCGTCGTCAACAACCTCGAGGTGGACGGCACCTACGGCTTCAGGCTGTACTACAACAACCTGCTCGCGAACGCCTTCGGCAACTACCGGCAGGTGCTGAAGAAGGTCGCGCTGTCGCCAGTGATGGGCGACTTCTTGAACAGCGCGAACAACGACAAGGCCGCGCCGAACGAGAACTTCGCGCGCGAACTGCTGCAGCTGTTCAGCATCGGCACCTGCGAGCTCAACACCGACGGCAGCCTGAAGGGCGGTGCCTGCACCGCGACCTACAGCAACGACACGGTGCGCTCGTATGCCTATGCCATGACCGGCTGGACCTACCCGGCCGGTGGCGCCACGCCATGGGGTTGCTGGCCCACGGGCATGAACTGCCGCTACTACGACGGCGACATGATCGCTGTGGCGAGCTACCACGACACCGCCGAGCGCAAACTGCTCGGGGGCGTGACGGTGGCCGCCGGCAGCGCCGCACCGGCGGCGCTCGAATCGGTGCTCGACAGCCTGATGGCGCACCCGAACATCGCGCCGTTCATCGGCAAGCAACTGATCCAGCACCTGGTCAGCAGCAACCCGTCTCCGGCGTATGTGACGCGCGTGGCGACAGCCTTCACGAGCGGCAAGTTCCAGGGCTACGGCACCGGCCAGAAGGGTGACCTCGCCGCGACCGTGGCAGCCATCCTGCTCGATGCCGAAGCACGCGGCGACACCACCACCCGCAGCGCCGGCAAGCTGCGCGAGCCGGTCCAGCTGTTCACCGGCGTCGTGCGCGCGATGAACGGCCGAACCGACGGTGATGCCTTCGCCTGGCGGTGGGGCGACTCGTTGCGCGAGCATGTGTTCCGTCCGCCGTCGGTGTTCAACTTCTACCCGCCGGATTACCCGGTGGCCGGCACCTCGCTGGTCGGCCCGACCTTCGGCATCCACAGCGCCAACGCGGCGCTGGAACGGCTGAACTTCCTGACCTACCTGCTCGACTGGGACGGTTCCGACCCGAGCGCCGACATCCCGAATGCGATCGGCACCAAGGTCGATCTGAGCGCGTTCACCGCCGACGCGGCCGACGCCGCCAAGCTCGTCGATCGGCTCTCGCTGCTCGCGCTCGGCCAGGCCTTGCCGGCGACGCCACGCCAGAAGGTGATCGACGCCGTCTCGTGGTGGACCGACAAGACGGATGCCACGAACTGGAAGACGAACCGCGTGAAGGCCGCGGCCTACCTCGTGTTCGGCTCGCCCAACTACCAGGTGCTGCGATGAACGACGCCCTCGAAACGAACCGCCGCCGCTGGCTGCTCGGCAGTGGCGCCACCCTGGCCAGCGCACTCGGCGCCGGCAGCGTCGGCAACCTGCTGCTGAACGCGAAGCCGGCCTTTGCGGCCGACTACAAGGCGCTGGTCTGCATCTTCCTGTACGGCGGCAACGACGGCATGAACATGATCGTGCCGA
>JBDUAG010000256.1:0-5887 GCA_040004785.1 Burkholderiales bacterium
GATCGGCCGGTTTGGGGCGAGCAGTCCGGCTAGCCAGCCGTCTTAGGTCGGCCACAAGCAGCCAATCGCCAACGGCCGCTTCAAGGAGGCCCGCCCACTCCGAACTGACGCAGTCTGAAGTTCGATTCAAAAGCAAGACCCGGAGTGCGCCGTACGATGTCGCCGAAGACACTGGGTTCATACCCACTTCGAGCACAAAGTCATGAAGACTATTTCACCCGACATCACGCGGGACCCTCGCTGGGCGAGCGTCGTAGCGCGCGACAAGACTGCTGACGGCGCGTTCTGGTATTCCGTCGCGACGACGGGCATCTACTGCCGGCCGTCATGTCCGTCGCGCCTGGCCAATCCGAAGAACGTGCGGATGCACGACAGCATCGGCGCGGCCGAGGCCGCTGGCTTCAGGGCCTGCCGCCGTTGCAACCCAGGCGGCATGTCCATCGAAGCCGCGAATACCGCCATCGTGACCAAGGCCTGCAGACTGATCGACGACGCGAGCGAACCACTTTCGTTGACGCAACTTGCGGAGTCGGTAGAGCTCAGCCCGCAATACTTTCATCGCCTGTTCAAAAAGGCCACTGGGCTGACACCCAAGGCCTACGCGACAGCCGGGCGGTCCACCCGACTGCGCGAGGGACTGGCCAAGGCCGCGACGGTGACGGAGGCCTTTCATGAGGCGGGCTTTGGATCCAATGGCCGCTTCTACGAGGCGTCGACCGGCGTACTCGGCATGAGCCCCACCCACTACAAGTCGGGCGGCGCACACGAGGTGCTGACCTTCGCGGTGGGTCAATGCTCGCTCGGCGCCATCCTCGTCGCATCGAGTGCCAAGGGCGTTGCGGCGATCCTCCTCGGCGACGATCCTGAGGCGCTGGTGCGCGACCTCGAAGATCGCTTTCCCAAGGCCAGATTGGTCGGTGGTGATTCAGCCTATGAGCGACTGGTTGCCCAGGTCGTCGGAATGGTCGAGGCACCCGGACGTGGGCTGGCCTTGCCGCTCGACGTGCGCGGCACGGCGTTTCAGCAACGCGTATGGATGGCGCTGCGCGAGATCCCAGCCGGCCAAACGGCGAGCTACTCGACCATCGCAGAGAAGATCGGATCGCCGCGATCCGTGCGGGCTGTTGCGGGCGCCTGTGCGGCAAACGCACTGGCGGTGGCGATTCCGTGTCATCGTGTCGTGCGACAAGATGGCCATCTTTCTGGCTATCGGTGGGGTGTCGAGCGCAAGCGCGAACTGATCGCGCGCGAGTCAGCGGATCGCGAACATCGCCAGGAAGGGCAGGCGGCATGAGGCGCGATGACCTGATCGATGACGACGTGAGCTCACGCGTGGTTCAGATCGACTCGGCGGCGCTGGAAGGTGATCTTGACGCACAGGGCTGGTCGGTCTTGCCCGACTTGCTCACTGGCCTGCAGTGCGACGACATCGCCGGCATGTACGACAAGGAAGATGACTTTCGCAGTCGCGTCGTGATGGAGCGCTACGGCTTTGGCCGCGGCGAGTACCGCTACTTTTCATACCCGCTGCCGCCCCTGATTCAGCGATTGCGCATGATGCTGTATCCGCGCCTGATCCCGATCGCCAACCAGTGGCACGAACGGATGGGAATCGACACGCGCTTCCCGGCGTCTCATGATGAGTTCATCGCACGCTGCGCCGCTGCCGGCCAGACGCGGCCGACGCCACTGCTGCTCCGGTACGGAGCCGACGACTACAACTGTCTGCACCAGGACCTGTACGGCGAAAACGTCTTTCCGCTGCAGGTGGCCGTGTTGCTCTCCGAGCCCCTGAAGGATTTCAGTGGAGGCGAATTTGTGTTGACCGAGCAGCGCCCGCGAATGCAGACGCGCGCAGCCGTGGTTCCTCTCACGAAGGGCGATGCCGTGGTGTTCGCCGTCAACAGTCGCCCGGTGCACGGCACACGGGGCAACTACCGGGTCAAGCTGCGGCACGGTGTCAGCAAGATCATCGAGGGTCATCGGCACACGCTGGGGATCATCTTCCATGACGCCACCTGATCGGCCGGCGCAATTGGCGCTGTTCGATGCCGCGCTGGGCGTGCCCGGTCATCGCGCCAACCTGGAACTGGAGCCCGGCGCCGCGGTGCTGCGCGGCTTCGCACTGGAAGAGGCCCCCGCGTTGCTCGCCGCAATCGAAGGCGTCGCGCAGGAGTCTCCCTGGCGACACATGTCCACCGCGCGTGGTTGGCGCATGTCCGTCGCGATGACCAACTGCGGCGACGCGGGCTGGTTGAGCGATCGAAGCGGCTATCGTTACGACGCGATCGATCCGCAGACGAACCGTCATTGGCCCACGCTGCCCGGCGTCTTTGCCGACCTGGCTATGCGCGCCGCCGACGCGGCTGGCTTCGAGAACTTCGCGCCGGACGCATGCCTGATCAATCGCTACGAGCCCGGTGCCCGGCTCTCACTGCATCAGGATCGAAACGAACGAGATTTCGACGAGCCCATTGTGTCGGTGTCGATGGGGGTGCCCGCAACTTTCCTGTGGGGCGGCGGCACTCGCGCCGCTCGGCCACGAAGGGTGCGTCTGGAGCACGGTGACGTTGTCGTGTGGGGGGCCGAGGCTCGCTTGAACTTCCACGGTATCGAACCATTGCGCGCCGACGCCCACGCCCTGACGGGCAACGTCCGCTTCAATCTGACGTTGCGTCGAGCGCGATAGGGGGACGCGCCGCCCGGCGCCGACTCCTTTGTTGCGTAGCAAAGGTGCCATGGTCGCTCGGTCAATGGAGGCAGCATCGCCCGCACCAGTCGTCATGCAGCTCCACATTCGACGTCAAGAAACGGAGCGTCGCTCGAGCGCTCGCTCACTACGCTTCATCTACAGGGAAGCAGCCCTCCGATGCCGTGTGCAAAGGCACCCAACGAAACACAGAGGAGCAAACCATGCTCGTTCAAAACTTCGGCGCCGCGTGGCTTCGCGATCACACCGCCCGCATCCAGCAGAGGCATTTGCAGTTCGGGAGGCACTGCAGACTTGATATTGACTCGCTGCTGGCTCGCGCGGCGTCGCTCGGTCAAAGCGAGTTCGCGCGTCAGCGGCAACACGAGGACGTCATGCGACGCGCGACGATCGAAGCAATAGAGCACTGCCTTCGCCTTGATGTCGCGATCGCGACCGCCGCTCTGGAACCGACCGTGGCATGAGCAACGCTCCGGTGTCCCATCCGCGCTGCATCCAAGGGCCGGCTCCCCTTGGGGCGTTTGTCATGGACATCGGAGTTCCTGGCTCCGCTCGTGGAGAGTGGGTGGCTTCGATCACGCCACACGCCGACGTTGTTGTCAGCGATGTGAACGGCACTCCCAGTCCCGTTGGCGTCGCGAAGGCGCTCTCGATCGTCCAGAGCCGTGTCTATCTCGAACGGCGCGCGATTCAGCTGCTTGCTGTGTCGACCAAGGAACCCGGGGCCTGGCGGCTTGTCACTATTGATTTCGGGTCGCAAGCTCTAAGCCACAACTGCGAGTTCCTCATGTGCTTCGCATTTGAACCGTCCAACAGCGTGCTTTCAATGACGAGCACATACGCAGAAATCGGCTTTGCCCTGACTGCTGCTCCGGCGGAAGGTCCGCTCTTCATCTTGACCGTCAAGACTGCTGCCGGACTCGCTCGATGATTGCTTTTGAAGCGCGTCTGAATCGCACGAAGTGCGGCATCGAAGTTGGGCTGGCTCGTGAGGCGCCCGTGGCGGCGACCGGCGGACTTTTGGCTTCAAGACTGCCGGGGCTGGTGTCAACTACGGGGCGAGATGTTGAGTTTGTCGCTACGAAGACCAGCCGTTCAATCCGCGCCGATTCGAATCGCTGCTGTCGGCGTTGACCGCGAACAGGAAGTCTCGGCCAGAAGCGGTCCGTCAACAACGGCTGAAATCACGACGGCCATTCACGGTAAACGATGCGCATGGGCAGGACACGAAACGTCCTATGTGGCATATCGAATGATGCTTTGGTCTTGAACGTTTGCGACCATCTCGTCGGCGCGAGCCAAAAACCGATGAAGCACGGGCGAGGGATTCGCTTTGTTGTATCCCAAGGTCAGATCAATCGTTGGAGGCACGCCGTCGAGCGCCCGGGCCACCACGTTGGGTGTCAGCATGTTTTGCGCATACAGCGGAATGAGCGTGACGCCGCCGGTGGACATGACGAGCGACATGGCCGCCGGCAGGTTTTCGCCCTCGTACTCAGCCTTGAGCGTGATCCCGGCCTTCGACGCGAAGTCCTGAATCACGGCCTTCAACACCGGAGACGTTCGCGCCGAACTGACGTAGATTTCCCGGGCAAGATCCAGCGGACGAATCTTCTTGCGTGATGTAAGCCGGTGGCCAGCCGGCAGCACGGCAATCAGCGGCTCTTTGGCCAAGAATTTGAAAGACAGGCCGGCCGCCTGTAGCTCTGGCCGAAGAAACGCAACGTCCAGCTTCCCTCGCATCAGCCCGAGGGCAAGTTCAGGGGAGGACTGACTGGACAGCGTGATTTCGGCCTCCGGTGCCTCCTCCCGCAGAATGCGAAGCGCATGGGGTAGCCATACGACCTCCTGGCCAGCAAGGAAACCCACCGACAGCACCACCCGTTCCGGCTGGTCCGCCCGTCGCGCACCATCCGTAGCCGCTTCAACTTGCAAGATCGCCAAGCGCGCGTGATCCAGGAAAACTTTCCCGGCCGCGGTGAGCGTCACGCCACGTGCCTGGCGCTCCAGGAGCTTCACCCCGACTTCGGATTCCAGATCGCGTATCTGTCTGCTCAACGACGGCTGAGATGTGTGCAGTCGCCGCTCGGCAGCGGCCAGCAAGCCGCCTTCCTCTGCGACGGCAATGAAATAGCGCAGATGGCGAAGCTCCATGCAATCTCCGGTATGCCTCCGAGGCATAGATCAGATCACACAAAGTCTTTGTCGTCGATAGATGGGACTCGTATCTTTCAGTTCGCTCCCGTCTTTGAATCGATGGAAGCAAACCAGTCAGATTCAACAAGGAGAGGTCGACATGTCTACAGCTTCCAAATGCACAATCGTGTTCTGCCACGGTATCTGGGCCGATGGCTCGTGCTTCAGTAAGGTGATTCCTGCACTGCAGGCGGACGGGCATGAAGTCATTGCAGTCCAATATGGCCTGGACTCGTTCGAAGAGGACGTGGCGACTGTGAAGCGCACGCTGAACCGCGTCGGCAACCCCGTCATCCTCGTTGGTCATTCCTACGGCGGAGCCACCATCACAGCCGCGGGAGTGGACGAGCGTGTGGCGGGCCTGGTCTACATCGCAGCGGTGGCCCCGGATGCCGGAGAAACCGTACAGATGCAGCTCGACAAGTACCCGTCGGATATTTTCTCTCGTGTCGAGGTGGCCGACGGACGTGCCTGGATGCTTCCGAACGGCACGGAGTTCTTCGCCGGAGACCTCTCCGCGGCAGAGCAGAAGCTCGTCTGGGCGACCCACTACGCGCCTGTCTTTGACCTGTTCCAGCAACAGAAACTTGGGGCGAATGACATCGCGTGGAAGTCGAAGCCAAGTTGGTATGTCCTCGCGACGCAAGACCACACGGTGCATCCTGACCTGCAACGGTGGGTCTCGAAGCGCATGGGTGCGACCGTCACCGAGGTTGCCAGCAGCCATGTGCCGATGCTGTCCCAGCCGAATGTTGTTATCGACGCCATCCGCAAGGCGGCCGCCTCGGTTGAACACGGCTGAAGCATGATTGCAGCGCGGGACGCCGTCAGGTCCTTCCGTTGTCCATCAACGCTTCGTCAACCCGAGAGCTGTGGGGCGATGACGGCTTTCGGGCGGACGATTCCGGCGATGGAAGGTCAGCAACGGGTCGATTGCCGGTACCTACGAATGACCGCTGAGCAGCGCCCCAGTTTCTTGGC
>JBDUAG010000257.1:0-5860 GCA_040004785.1 Burkholderiales bacterium
AGTTGCCAATCGTTTTGTTGGAAGGCGCGTCATTGATTCGACGTGCCTTTTTTTTGACTGTGACACGCCGCTTCGCGGCTTCACATCGCTTCGCGATATGAGTCTTCGTCGCAACGACTTCGTCGTTGTGTTCACGGCCTGAGACTCACGCAGACCACATCGCAGCAAGCATGGACCACATCAGAAATTTTTCGATCATTGCCCACATCGATCATGGCAAGAGCACGCTTGCCGATCGGTTGATTCAGCGTTGCGGTGGCTTGAGCGACCGCGAGATGGAAGCGCAGGTGCTCGACTCGATGGACATCGAGCGCGAGCGCGGCATCACGATCAAGGCGCAGACCGCCGCGCTGGAATACACGGCGCGCGACGGCAAGGTCTACAACCTGAACCTGATCGACACGCCGGGCCACGTCGACTTCTCGTACGAAGTGAGCCGCTCGCTCTCGGCCTGCGAAGGCGCGCTGCTCGTCGTCGATGCGAGCCAGGGCGTCGAGGCGCAGACCGTCGCGAATTGCTACACCGCGCTCGACCTCGGCGTCGAGGTGATCCCGGTCCTCAACAAGATGGACCTGCCCAACGCCGACCCGGAGAACGCGAAGGCCGAGATCGAGGACGTGATCGGCATCGACGCCGACCACGCGATCCCGTGCAGCGCCAAGACTGGCGAGGGCATCGACGACATCCTCGAAGCCGTGATCGCCCGCATGCCGGCGCCGCGCGGCAACCCCGACGCGCCTCTGCGCGCGATGATCGTCGACTCGTGGTTCGACAACTACGTCGGCGTCGTCATGCTGGTGCGCGTGGTGGACGGCACGCTGATCAAGGGCGAACGCATCCGCATGATGGCCAGCGACGCGGTCTACGGCGCCGACAGCCTGGGTGTGTTCACGCCGAAATCGGTGGCGCGCGAACAGCTCAATGCGGGCGAGGTCGGCTTCATCATCGCCGGCATCAAGGAGCTGCAGGCGGCGAAGGTCGGCGACACGATCACGCTCGAGAAGAAATTGCCCAACAACAAGGGCGTTGCTGCGGAGGCGCTGCCGGGCTTCAAGGAGATCCAGCCGCAAGTGTTCGCCGGCCTGTACCCGACCGAAGCGAGCGAATACGACCAACTCCGCGACGCGCTCGAAAAGCTCAAGCTCAACGACTCGTCGCTGCGCTACGAGCCCGAGGTCAGCCAGGCGCTGGGCTTCGGCTTTCGCTGCGGCTTTCTCGGCCTGCTGCACATGGAGATCGTGCAGGAACGGCTGGAGCGCGAGTTCGACCAGGACCTGATCACGACCGCGCCGAGCGTCGTCTATCAAGTGGAGCTCGGCAACGGCGATGTGATCCAGGTCGACAACCCGTCGAAGATGCCTGACCTGGGCCGCATCAACGAGATCCGTGAGCCGATCGTGCTGGTGCATCTCTACATGCCGCAGGATTACGTCGGCCCGGTGATGACGCTGGCCAACCTGAAGCGCGGCAGTCAGATCAACATGGCTTACCACGGCCGTCAGGTGATGCTCACCTATGAGATGCCGCTGGCCGAGATCGTGCTGGACTTCTTCGACAAGCTCAAAAGCGTGTCGCGCGGCTACGCCTCGATGGACTACGAGTTCAAGGAATACCGCGCTGCCGACGTCGTCAAAGTCGACATCTTGCTCAACGGCGACAAGGTCGATGCGCTGTCGATCATCGTGCACCGTTCCCAGAGCCAGTACCGCAGCCGTGCCGTCGTGGCCAAGATGCGCGAGCTGATTTCGCGCCAGCAGTACGACGTCGCGATCCAGGCCGCGATCGGGGCCAACATCATCGCGCGTGAGACAATCAAGGCGCTGCGCAAGAACGTGATCGCCAAGTGCTATGGCGGCGACATTTCGCGCAAACGCAAGCTGCTCGAAAAACAGAAGGCCGGCAAAAAGCGCATGAAGCAGATCGGCTCCGTCGAAGTGCCGCAGGAAGCGTTTCTGGCCATCCTCCAAGTGGAAGACTGATGGGTGCTCTGACCGGTTTGCTCTATGGCCTGCTCGCGGTCTTTCTCGGTGGCTGGTATTTCGGCAAGTGGAGCGGCAACTTCTCGCTGCTGCTGCTGATACTTACCGTCGTCACCTTCTTCTACTGGCTGGCCGAGCGCTTTCTGTTCGCGCCGCGCCGTGGCAAAGCTGCCGGCGTGCTGGAGCAGCAGGACGCCGAGCGCCGCGCCCGCCTCGCCGAGCAGGGCATCACCAAGGTCGATACCGACGTCGCGCAAGCGCGCGAGACCTTGCTGATGCAGCCCTGGTGGCTCGACTGGACGGCGGGTCTGTTCCCGGTCATCTTGGTCGTGTTCCTGCTGCGCTCCTTCCTGTTCGAGCCGTTCAAGATTCCGAGCGGCTCGATGATTCCGACCTTGCTGATCGGCGACCTGATCCTCGTCAACAAGTATCACTACGGCGTTCGTCTTCCGGTGATCAACAAGAAGATCATCGCCAACAACGATCCGCAGCGTGGCGACGTGATGGTGTTCCGCTATCCCGTAGACCCGACCATGGACTACATCAAGCGTGTGGTCGGCCTGCCGGGCGACGAGGTCAGCTACGTCAACAAGCGGCTGACGATCAATGGCCAGCCAGTGCCCATGACCCCGTTGCCGGACTATTACAACGACGATTCGATGCGCTATACCCCGCATGCGCGCGAGGACCTGGGCAGCGTGAGCCACGAACTCCTCACGCAGGCCGACGCCCCGCCCGGTGTGAACCCGTTCCCGACATTTCCCTTCAAGGAGAACTGTCGTTACAGTGCCGAGGGCGTGACCTGCAAGGTGCCGCCCGGCCAGTACTTCATGATGGGCGACAACCGCGACAACTCGCAGGACTCGCGCTATTGGGGCTTTGTGCCGGACGAGAATATCGTCGGCAAGGCATTCTTCGTGTGGATGAATTTCGGCAACTTGAAGCGCATCGGCGGATTTCAGTGACCCCCGCGCGTATCGACAGGAGCATTCGAGCATGACGGCACGACGCAAGCATCAACGCGGCATCACGCTCTTCGGCCTGATGTTCTGGGCCATCGTGGTGGGCTTCCTCGCCCTCGTCACGATGCGCGTCTTGCCGACGATGAACGAGTATTTCACGATCGAGCGGGCCGTGAAGAAGGTCGCCACCGAGGGTGGTGGCACGGTGCCCGAGATCCGCGCGTCGTTCGACAAGCAGAAGGAGATCGAGTATTCGATCCAGTCGATCACCGGCAAGGACCTGGTCATCACCAAGGAGAACGACAAGGTCGTTGTCAGCTTCGCCTACGACAAGGAAATCGAACTGATGAAGCCGGTCTTCCTCTTGATCAAGTACGAAGGCCGCTCCAAGTAGTTGGGTGTGTCCGACCGACTGGTGCTCACTCCATGGAATCCCGCCTCGACGCCTTGCAACGACGCATCGGCCACCGCTTCGGCGATGCCGGTCTGCTGACGCGTGCGCTGACGCACCGCAGCTTCGGCGCCGATCACAACGAGCGGCTCGAGTTTCTCGGCGACGCGGTGCTGAGCCTGGTCATCTCGGGGCTTCTCTACGAGCGCTTTGCCGGCTCCGATGAAGGCGACCTGACGCGAGTGCGCGCCCACCTCGTGCGCGAGGAAAGCCTGCACCGCGTGGCCGTGCAACTGGGCCTACCCGAAGTGCTGCTCCTTGGCGACGGCGAAGCCCGGGGCGGTGGCGCGCAGCGCGCATCGATTCTCGCCGACGCGCTCGAAGCCCTGATCGGTGCGACCCATCTCGACGGTGGATTCGAGGCTGCGCGCACCGTCGTGAAGGGCCTGTTCGGTGAAATCATCAACACGACCGACCTGACGAGCTGGGCCAAGGACGCCAAGACCGAGTTGCAGGAATGGCTGCAGGCGCGCCGCCTGCCGGTGCCCACCTACCGCATCAGCGCGACGCGCGGCCAGGCGCATGCGCAGACCTTCGAGGTCGAGTGCGTCGTGCCGGCATTGCATCTGGTGGAGTCGGGCGAAGGCCGCTCGCGCCGCGTCGCCGAACAAGAGGCCGCGCGCCGCATGCTCGATGCCCTGAAACTCAGCGACAAGCCCGGCGGCCCGCTGCAATCATGACCGACGATGCCACGCCAGTTGCGCAGCGCTGCGGGCTGATCGCCATCGTCGGCCGGCCGAACGTCGGCAAATCGACGCTGCTGAACGCCCTCGTCGGCCAGAAGGTCAGCATCACCTCGGCCAAGGCGCAGACGACGCGGCACCGCATCACCGGCATCCGCACCGTCGATGAGGCGCAGTTCGTGTTCGTCGACACGCCAGGCTTTCAGACCAAGCACAGCGCGGCGCTGAATCGCACGCTGAACCGCACGGTGACGGGTGTGTTGTCCGATGTCGATGTGGTGCTGTTCGTCGTCGAAGCCGGCCGCTTCGGGCTGGACGATGCAAAGGTGCTCGCGCTGATGCAGGATTCGGGCAAGCCGGTGTTCCTGATCGCCAACAAGCTCGACACGGTGGTGCGGCGTGCCGATCTGGCGCCCTGGCTCAAGGGCATGCAGGACCGGCATGCGTTCGCCGAATTCGTGCCGCTCTCGGCCAAGAAGGACGCCGACGTGCAGCGCTTGCTCGGCATCGTCAAGCCGTATCTGCCGGTGCAGCACTGGTTCCATGAGGAAGACGCGCTGACCGATCGGAGCGAGAAATTCCTGGCCAGCGAGATCATCCGCGAGAAGCTGTTCCGCCTCACCGGTGACGAGTTGCCCTACACCTCGACCGTCGTGATCGACGAGTTCAAGGAAGAGGGGAACCTGCGCCGCATCTCGGCGAGCATCGTGGTCGAGCGCGATTCCCACAAGGGCATCGTGATCGGCAACGGCGGCGAGCGCCTGAAGCGCATCGGCTCCGAGGCGCGCCAGGAGCTCGAAACGCTGATGGACGCCAAGGTTTTCCTCGAGCTGTGGGTCAAGGTGCGCTCGGGCTGGGCCGACGACGAGGCGCACCTGCGATCCTACGGCTACGAGTGATGGCCGCGCGCAGCGCCCGGGCGCCGCTGACGGCTTTCGTGCTGCACCGCTACGACTGGAGCGAATCCAGCGTCATCCTCGACCTGTTCACCCGTGAGCAGGGCCGGCTCGCGGTCGCGGCCAAAGGCGCGAAGAAGCCGTACTCCAACTTTCGCAGCGTGTTGCTACCGTTCCAACGTGTCCATGTGTCGTTGAGCGGCACGGCGGTGAAGGACGAGTCGTCGAACAGCGAAGTGCAGAACCTGCGAGGCGCCGAGTGGGCCGGCGGCGCGGCCATGCTGACCGGCGCGGCGCTGTTCAGCGGCTTCTACCTGAACGAGCTGCTGATGAAGCTGCTGGCGCGGCACGATCCGCACGCGGCACTGTTCGACGCCTACGCGCTGACCCTGCCCGACCTCGCCTCGAACGACGAGGCGCGCGTGCAGTCCGCGCTGCGCGCCTTCGAGCTGACCCTGCTCCAGCAGACCGGGCAGCTGCCCGACCTGAGCCTGGTCACGCAGACGCAGGCGGTGGTGCGCGGTGAGCGTCGCTACGGGCTGATGCCCGAAGCCGGCGTCGTGGCCGAGGGCGAGATCACGGGCGAGGCGTTGATCGGCTTGCAGGCGGCTCTGCAACACGGCAGCATGCCGGCTCTGCAGCAGGCTTGCCGCGCCGCGTTGCCCGAGCTGAAGAGCGCGCTGCGCGGCATGATCCAGCAGCACCTCGGGTCCTCGACGCTGCGCACCCGCCAGGTGATGATGGACGTGCAGAACCTATAGCCCGATGCCCGAGAATCGACATCCATGAACCCGCTCCTCACCACCGGCATGCCCTCGCAGCGTGGCACCGCGCTGTCGGTCAACGTCAACAAGGTCGCGCTGCTGCGCAACACGCGCGAGCTCGGCAT
>JBDUAG010000258.1:0-5856 GCA_040004785.1 Burkholderiales bacterium
CGCTCACGCAGTTGCCGGCGTTCGTGATGAGTTCACCGTCCAGCACGCCCCCCTCGTGCGAGCTGACGCTGAGATTCAATCCGGCCGGCACCGGTTTGCGAAACCCGGCTGAATTGCTGATCAAGTTCCCCAACGCGGCCGACAACACCGTCGAGCTGAAGGGCTTCGGCATCCTCGGCCCGCGCCTTTCGGTGCAGCAGGGCGGCATGCCGATGGCAAGTGGCGATGTGCTCCAGTTCGGCACTCAGACCAAGGGCGGTCTGTATGCGGCGAAGAGCATCGCGTTGCTCAACGGAGGCACCCAAGGCAATCTCGATGTCGTGCTGCCCGCGGCCGGATCGATCGCCGGGTTCACCTTCACCGCTGGCAACGGATGCAACTCGCTGGCGCCGGCTGCCGTGTGTACCGTCGACATCAGGTTTGATCCTGCCGCGGTCCAGGCCTACGACAGTGTGTTGTCCATCCAGACGTCGCCAGCCGGGTCGCCGGGTGTTGTCAGCGAGTTCCATCTGAGCCTCAAGGGACAGGGCACAGACAGTGCCGTGCCGACCCTGCGGTGGACGAACGACAGCGGCACGCCGGTCAGCCAGCTCGGCTTCGACCCCACGGACACGAGTGCACCGACCGTTAAGACAATCCGCCTGTACAACGATGGCAAGGGTGGGGCGCTGCTTCAGCTCGCGAACCTGGTCGGGCTCGACGCATCGAACTTCAGACTCGACACCACCGATTGTCCGAAGGACAAGGTCCTCTACGAGGCAACGAGTTGCGCGCTCGTCGTCACGTTCTCGCCCAGCACGCCCGGGCTGAAGACGGCATCGATCCAGTTCACCGCGAGCGGCAGCACGCCACCGTCACTCGTCGTCGCGCCGCTGATGGTGGCGAGCGGTACCGGAACGGGGGTCGCGGTTCCGGCCTCTTTGCAGATCTCGTCGACGGCGCTGAACCTGGGCGCGACGACGGTCGGTGCCGCAGGGTTGCCACAGGAACTGACCCTGTCCAACTCCGGCAGCCGGGTCGTGCGAGTGTTGGCGATGGACGTTTCTGCGCCGTTCAGCGTGCAAGGCAAGACCTGCGCGAGCCCGCCATTTGAACTGGCGCCGGGCACTGGGTGCACCATCAACGTCACGGTAACGCCGCAGGCTGAAGGCCCTCTCGCCGGCATGCTCATCGTGACAACGGATGGCACTCCCGCGACACAACAGGTGGCGCTGAGCGCAAACGCAGAACCCAAGGCCGATGTCTCGAGCGGTGGCGGTTGCTCGATTGCCACGGGCGATTCGGTGTTGGATCCCATGCTGTGGCTGATGGGCGCGCTGGCATTTGCGGTGCTCGTGGCTCGGCGCCGCGAACCCACAGCGCGCGGCGATGACGCGAACTGCAAGGGTGGACGATGAGCAGGCTCCTCGCGATGCCGGAGCGTGGGTTGCTGACGGGAGGCACCGCATTCATCGCGCTTGGCCTGCTGGTGCTCGACTTGCCGCTGACACTGCGCGCGGGCGTGTTGATCGTCCTTGCTCCGTTGACTGAAGAGCTGGTTTTCCGCGCCGGCCTGCACGAGAGCCTGTTGCGCGGGCTGCGTGCGCCGTGGGTCGCCAACACGTTGACTGCGCTCGTCTTCGCGCTCGCGCATGTGCTGGCGCGCGGCGAAGCCGCCGCGTTCGGGGTGGCGCTGCCGGCGCTGCTGGTCGGCATCGTTTACCAGCGCTGGCGCCGGGTCTGGCCGTGCGTGCTGCTGCACGCCGCGATGAACGCGATCTGGCTCGCGATCTGACATTCAGCAGGGGACGCATCGAATGACCAAGACGATCAGGAACGCCGCCTTCGGTGCAGCGCTGTGCAGTGCGGCATTCGCTGCGCAGGCGCAGACCGAGTTCACGCCCTACGGCAACCTCGACTGGTCCTACGGCCGCTTCGAGCCGAGCGGCCTGGTCCACGAGAACCGCGTCAACAGCAACTCGCTCTCGGCGACCTTTGTCGGCGCCAACCTGAAGCGCGGCTTCGACGACGGCTGGACGCTGGGCGCCAACATCGAGACCTTCCTGCGCTTCCAGGACCTGAAGACCGGCCGCCGCGACAGCGATCCACCGCTGTCGCGCAATGCTTTCGTCTCGCTCGCGAGCAACTACGGCACGGTGCGCGTCGGGCGCCTGCAGACCTATCTGTTCGACACGACGACGCGCTTCAACGCCTTCGGCAATTCATTCGCTGCGTCGCCCGCGATCCGCCACATTTTCGGCGCCGGCAACCTCGAAGGCGTGCAGGGTGACTTCTACTGGAACCGCGCACTCAGCTACACCACGCCGAACTGGGAAGGCGTGACCGGCAACCTGATGCTGGCGCGCGGCGGCAACGATGTCGAGGGCGACTACGCCGCCGGCAACGTCGTGATCTCGCGCGGGCTGCTGGCAGTGGCGATCTCGGTGCAGAACGTCCACATCAACGACGGCATTGCCGACCCGACCGACGAGACCACGTTTCAGCTCGGTGCGACCTACAACTTCGGCCTGGCGCGCGTGTTCGGCCTGTACACGCAGACGCAGGACCGCGGGCTCGACGTGCGGAGCCGCATCACGTCAGCCGGCATCTCGGTGCCGCTCGGGCCGGGGACCGTGCTCGCGCAGATCGGCTATACCACCGCGACCGGCCCCGCGGTGGACCGCAAGCACACCTCGACCAGCCTCGGCTATGTCTACCCCTACGACAGCCGCACCGACCTCTACGTGCTTGGCATGGACGACCGGATCAAGGGGCAGACGAACGGGCTGACGGCAGCGGGCGGGGTGCGGTTCAGGTTCTGAGCTCGGCTCAGCGCGCGGGCGCCGGGCCTGTCGGATCGCGACCCAGCAACGCAGCGAACTGACCCGCGCAGGGCAGACCAGGCGATGCCAGCGAGCGAGGTTCGACCTCGGGCGGCACGGCGGTCCAGAAGGTACTGTTGATGTGGTCGCCCGCCGGCAGCGCGTCGATGATCGGGGGCGGCAGCCGCAGCAGTTCCGCCTCGAGCCGCTCGACGCTCCAGTCGTCATGCAGCGCCTCGGCCGCGGCGTCGTCGAGTTGGTGCAACCACTCGAGCAGGTGGCCGCCCGGTTGTGCGCCCTGGGGCTGGGGCGCGAACGGGTGTGCAATCGTGAACGGGAAGTAGCGTCCGACCCGATCCACCGACGGCATCAGCACGCCCGCCCACGCGTGCCGGCCGGCCTCGCCGGGCAACGCGCCGGGCATCAGCACGAAGCGCCAGACGGGGCTGTCGAGGTAGGCCTGCAGCCAGCCCTGCGGGTCGGCGCGCTTGAGAGCATCGATCTCTTCCGACAGCCAGCGATCCCAGACTTCGATGAACGACGGGCTCAGCCGACGTGACGCGAAATCACCGAGTGTCGGCAGCTTGCCGTGCCAGCCGGCCGCGGCCGCGCCCATCTCACAGCGCTCCGGGGCAACGGAACTGGCGCAGCTCGCGCAGCCTGAACGGGTTCAGCACGCTGTTGGCCGTCACGTCGAGCCGCACGCGCTTGCCGTCGAGGTTGAGCAGCACGCCGAATTTCTCGGGCCGGTCCGAGGCCTGCACGTCGAATCGATCGAACAGGCGGAACAGCGCCCACGGGCCCTCGAAGCTGACCGGCGACGTGGCGGGCACGGTACTCAGTTTGATCTCCGACGCGACGCGCTGGCTCGGCCAACTGACGGTGACGGCCGCGTTGCTGCCGGCGACGAACTTGAGCGGCTGGCCGTCGATGTCGATCACGAGCTCCTTCAGTCCATCGGCCAGCTCGGTGGCGCGGATGTCGAGGCGGAAGCCCGGCGTCTTGCCGCCGCTGCGGAAGAAGGCCTCCTTGATGCGCGCAGCGCGCTGAAACTCGGCCAGCGCGGCGGGTGATGCCGGCACGCTGCCGTCGGCGAGCGGCTTGTAGACCCAGGTCGCCTTGCCGGTATCGACCAGGCTCGCGAGGCGCCGCTGGTAGAACTCGTCGAGCATGCCGCCGTTGCCGAACAGCTGGCCGAAGTCGTCGGGCAGCACGTCGGCGCGCGAGCCGGCGGCCACCGGGTAGCGGTTCGCGATGCTCTTCTGGCAGAAGTCGGTGATGGGCTTGAGCTCGGCCGTGAGCACATCGCGCTCGGCTGCGCGGCCCTGCTTGGCGCCGACATCGACGAGCGCATCGACCATCGTGCGCACCAGCTCGGGCTGCTGGCCGGCCGCGGCCTTCAGCTTGTCGCCGCCGCCACCGGCTGGCGGCGGCGACTTGCTCTTCTGCGCCGCGTCGATGGCCGCGAGCTGCGTGTAGGCCTCGTTGAAGAGCTTCTGCTGTTCCTCGATCGGCGCCGGCTGGCCCTGGAACAGGCGGTGCAGGCCGATGAAGTGATCGTCGACGATGCGCTCGATCGGTTGGTCCGCGCCCGCCGCGGCAGGCGCGCCGGTGGGCTGGCCGCCGGCCAGCTTGCGCATCGCCTCGCGCGCCGCCTTGGCCTTGTCGGCGAGCGGGTTGCCGGCGGCGGGCACTGAGGCCGCAGCCGCTGCTGCCGGTACCAGCGTGGTCTGCGCCGTGGCCTCGCGCAGGAATGCGCTGAGCGGCGAATCGGTGCCGCCCAGCATGCGCGCGATCTCGACGCTGCGCGCGAGGCTGTCGAGCTTCACGAGCTTGACGTCGGCGAGGTAGGCGTCCCATTGCTTGACGTAGTCGTTCAGGTAGAGGCGGCGCACCGACGTGGTCAGCGCGCTGTTCAGCGCCGTCTCCTTCTGCAGTGACGGATCGCTCTTCAGGCCGAGCACCCAGGCTTGCTCGTTGGCGAGCTGCACCGCGGCCTGCTGCAGCGGCGCTTGCTGGAACAGGCGCTGGTAGCCCTCGCGCGTGTAGAGGCCGGGCACGCCGCGCGTCAGCGGCTCGCGGCTGGCCCGCATGAAGACCTGTGCCGCGTTCGGGCCGGCCGCGCGCGCGACCGAGAACTCGGCGATGTCGTTGCCGACCGCCTGGCGCTTGAGCCGGCTGTAGATGCGGTAGTCGAGCGGGAAGGCGACGAGCATGTCGCGCACGCTGGCCACGAGCGCCTTGTCCATCGGTGCGGTGGCGCGCGGCGCGCCGTCGGCGAGCAGTGCGTCGAGGTGCGCGTCGAGCTCCCTGCGCTGCTCGGGCGCGAGGCTGGCGGCGTACTGCGCGTCCCAGTCGATGCCGATCCAGGCCTTCAGCGTGTCGCGGTCGAACTGATCCGGCGAGTACAGCATCAGGTAGGACTTGAGCGCTTCGTAGGAGCCTTCGAGGTTGTCGCGGTTGGCCGCGCGCAGCCGCTCTTCGAGGCGCTGCGTCACGCGCGGCAGCAGCGCGTGGTCGAGCAGCCGACGGTACGAGAGCTTCGCCGCCGCATCGAGCTTGTCGCCCTGGTACAGGCCGAGCGTGTTCAGCAGCGGCGGCGCGTCGAGCGCGAACGCGGGCAGGGCGGCGTCGCGCACCGCGCTCAGCGGCTGGATCAGCGGCGCCACGTCGGCGGACTGCGCGGTCGGCAGGCCGGCGACGCTCTGGCGCAGCGCCGGCACGCGCGCCACCACCTCGTTGGCATAAGCCGTGTTGCGCGAATAGCTGATGAGCCAGCCCGCGAGCATCGCGACCGCCGCGATGCCGGTGACGCCGATCACCGACCAGCGCCAGACGGTGCGGCGGCGCTCGGCCGCTGCGTTGATCGAGACCAGGCCGCGCTCTTCGAAGATCACCTTGTGCAGCAGCGCGCTCAGGAAGAAGCTGCGGCCGCGTGCACCCGCCTGCGCGGCGGGGTTGCGGCGGGTGAGGCCGAAGGTGCGGCTGAGCGCGCCCATCACGCGGTCGATCGGCGTGCCTTCCTGGGTGCCGCTGGTGAAGTAGACGCCGCGCA
>JBDUAG010000259.1:0-5799 GCA_040004785.1 Burkholderiales bacterium
GATGGTCACGTTCTACGCGCTGGTGCGCGACGCGCTGCTCGCGATGAGCGGCGCCACCGCACAACCGATGCCGCTGCTGCGCGCCGAATGCATCGAAGGGATCCGCAAGAAGCCCGGTCGGACCGAATACCAGCGCGCGATCGTCACGCGTGCGGCCGACCACGGCGAGTGGCAGGTCCGCGTCACCGGCTCGCAGGGCTCGGGCATCCTGCGCAGCATGAGCGAGGCGAACGGGCTGGTCGTGCTGCACCACGCGCAAGGCAACGTGGCGGCGGGCGAGCGCGTCGACGTGCTGCCGTTCGATGCGCTGATCTGACGCGCTGACGCGCGACGGCGCGCCAGTGGCGTGCGCCCGCGAACTGGCGCAGCATCGGGGTCGCGATGACCATCACCTGTGCCGGCTGCGGCGGCGAAGTCCTGCCCACGTCTTCCTTCTGCCAGAGCTGCGGGCGTCGGCAGGGCAGCCCTTGTCCGGGTTGCGGTTTCGCGTGCGAGCCCGGCTTTGCGTTCTGTCCGCGCTGCGGCGCGGCGCGCGGGCCCGAGAGCGCTCCGGCACCTGCGGCCATCGACGCCGATCACGGGGCCGATCGTCGCCAGGTCACCGTGGTGTTCGCCGACCTGACGGGCTTCACGTCGCTGGCCGAGCGGCTCGACCCCGAAACCCTGCGCACCTTCCAGACCGCGTTGTTCGACGTGATGGCGCAGGCGATCGCCCGCTATGACGGCTTCGTCGAGAAGTTCGTCGGTGACGCGGTGATGGCGGTGTTCGGCGCGCCGCGGGCACACGAGGACGACCCGCAGCGTGCGCTCGAAGCGGCGCTCGAGATGCTGCAGCGCATCGACCAGATCAGCCTGACGTGGGCGGCCCGCCTCGGGCGGCCCGTGACGCTGCACATCGGGGTTCACACCGGCGCCGTGGTGGCGGGCAGCCTGGGACACGGCGCCGGCGGCGCCTACGCGGTCACCGGCGACACCGTCAACACCGCCTCGCGGCTGCTCACCGCCGCTGCGCCGGGCACGGTGCTGGTGTCGGACGCGACGCGGGCACTCGTGCGGCACCGCTTCGCCTTCGAGCCGGCCGCCGAGCTCGCGCTGCGCGGCAAGGCCCTGCCGATTCTGGCGCATCGCCTGATCGGGCCGCGCACCGAATCGTCCGGCGCGCGCGGCCTCGCCGAGTTCGGGCTGGCCGCGCCGCTGGTCGGTCGCGACGCGGCGATCGAGCACCTGCTGGCCGCCTTCGACGCGATGCAGCGCGGCCAGGCCCAGCTCGTCAGCGTGGTCGGCGAGGCCGGCGCGGGCAAATCGCGCCTGCTGGCCGAGTTGTTCGCACGGCTCGAACGCGACGCCCGCTTCGCCGCGACCGGTGTGCGCCGCGTCACCTGCGCATCGCTCGGCGAGCCGACCTACGGCACCTTCGCGGCGCTGTTCCGCGAGGCCTATCGCGTCGACGCAGACGATTCGCTGGCGGTGGCCCGACACAAGCTGCAAGAGGGCCTGCAGGCCCTCGGTGCCGACCCGGACGAGGCCGACGCGGTCGCACAGGTCCTGAACTACCTGCTCGGGATCCAGGACGCCCGGCCGCGCGACATCCAGCCCGAGCAGTTGCAGCGCCAGATCACGCTGGCGGCGCGCGCGCTGATCGAGCGACGACTGGCGCAGCAGCCGCTGATGATCGTCGTCGACGACTTGCAATGGGCCGATGCGGCGTCGGTCGATCTGATGTACGAGGTCATCGAGCAGTTGGCCGACCGGCCCCTGATGCTGCTGGTCCTGCAACGCCCCGACGCGCGCGCGCTGCGCAGCAGCCGTGCGCAGCAGTCGACGATCGAACTGGGCCCGCTCGTCGAGGCCGATACCCGCACGCTCGTGAACCACTTGCTGGGCGCGCCGACCGACGACGGCCTGGCGCCGGTGCGCGATCTCGTCGCGGCGCGCGCCGGCGGCAACCCGCTGTTCGTCGAGGAGATCGTCCGCAGCCTGGTGGGTGCCGGCCTGCTGGAGCGGCGCGGCGAGCGCTGGGTGTGCACGGCCGCGTGCGACGCGGTCGATGTGCCGCCGACGCTGTACGGCCTGCTGCTGTCGCGCATCGACCGACTGGGCGGCGACGACCGCCGCACGCTGCAGGAGGCGGCGGTACTCGGCGCCGAGTTCGACCGCGCGCTGCTGCAACGCATCGCGACCGACCCACGCGCCATCGACGCCGCGCTGCAACGGCTCGCGACGGCCGACCTGCTCAGGGGTTCGGCCGGACAGCGCTGGCGCTTCACCCACGCGCTGCTGCACGAGGTCGCCTACCAGAACCTGCTGCTGACGCGGCGCATGGAGCTGCACGAACGCACCGGCCACGCGCTCGAAGCAGCGCTCGACGTGGAGGCACCCACCGCGCCCGACGACGACACCCGCAGCCCGTGGCGTCTGGCACAGCTGGAGGCGCTTGGCCACCACTGGAGCCGGTCGCCGGACAAGCCGCGCGGAGCGCGCTATCTGCTGGCCGCCGGCGACTGGGCACGCGAGGTCTATGCCAACGACGACGCGCTGCGCCACTACGAACGCGCGCTGCGCACGCTCGCCGAGGCCGCGGCGGCAACGCCTGACACCGCAGCGGAGATCGAGATCGAGGCGGCCGAGCGCGCGACGCGCGAGCGGCTCGCCGACCTGTTCGGTCTGCAGGGGCGGCGCAGCGAGGCGCTGGCGCAATACGACCTGGTGCAGCAGGCGGCCGAACACCGGCGGGATCCGGTGGCGGGCGCGCGCGTGCTGCGCAAGATCGGCGGCCTGCATTGGGAGGCCGGGGATCGCGAGCGCGCGGGCGCCTGCTTCGGCGCCGGCCTCGAGCGCCTCGGTGACGCCGGCGATCCGATCGAGCGCGCACACCTGTTCCAGGAGATGGGCCGGCTCGCGTTTCGGGGCGGCGACAACGCCACCGCGCTGGCACTGGCGCAGCGCGCGCTGGCCGAGGTGCCCCTCGATGTCGCGGAGCGTGGGCGCGAGGCCACCGCGGTGCGCGCCGAGGCCAGCAACACGGTCGGCGTCGCGCTGGCGCGGCTGGGTCGCACATCCGAGGCGATCGAGCACATCGAACGCAGCGTCGCCGAAGCCGAGGCCAGCAAGCTGCTGCAGGCGGCCTGCCGTGGCTACGCCAACCTGGGCGTGCTGTATGCATCGCTCGATCCGCAGCGCAGCATCGAAACCTGCCTGCGCGGGCTGGCGACCGCCAAGAAGGTCGGCGACCTCGGCTTCCAGTCGCGGCTCTACGCCAACCTCGCGGTGGCCTATTGCGCGCTGACGAACCGCTGCGAGGCCGAGGGGATCGAGGCCGCGCAGGCCGCGGCGAGCCTGGACCGCCGGCTCGGGCTGCTCGACCACCTCGCGGTTCCGCTCATCGTGCTGGGCCAGATTCATCAATGCCACGGCGATCACGCGCGCGCGATGACGTCGTACCGGGAAGCGCTGCAGCTGGCCGAGGAAGTTGACGAGCCTCAGTTGCTGTTTCCCTGCTACGATGGAATTGCAACGCTGTACCTCGATGCCGGTCTCCCGGCCCAGGCGGAGACCTACCTCGCCAAGGCGCAGGCGGTTTGCGAGCGTGCCGGCCTCGAGCCCGACGCCCTGATGGTGCTTCCGTTCCTTTGCTGAACGTGTCGGAAGGAGCCTCGACATGACCACCGTGATGAGCAGCCCCCCCATGGGTCCGGGCGAGTCCGCCCCCGACTTCGCGCTGCCGGCCGTTGCCGGGTCGGAGACCGTTTCGCTCGCCGACTATCGCGGACGCAGCCCGCTGTTTCTCGCGCTGATGGTCGGACTGTGGTGTCCGTTCTGCCGGCGACAGCTTGTGCAGCTCGGCGCCCTCGAGAGCAGACTGAAGATGCTGGGCGTCGAGAGCCTGGCCGTGGTGGCCACGGAGGCAGAGCACGCGCGGCTCTACTTCAAGTTCAGGCCGACGCGGCTGCGCCTGGCATCGGATCCCAACCTGACGATCCACCGCGCCTTCAGGGTGCCGAAGCCCGAGCCGACACCTGAGCTGCTGCAGGCGATGGCGGAGACTCGCATCAACCCGTTCGGCGACCTCTCCGAGCCACTGCCGATCAGGGAGGCCGCCCAGGCGCAGGAAGCGCGCGACGGCTATGTCTGCACGGCGGTCGACCAGAGCGACGTCGAGCGCCAATGGCCGCAACTGAAGGCGCTGTTCATCATCGATCGCGACGGGATCGTGCGCTGGGCGGACATCGAATGCCAGGCCGAGGGCCTGGCCGGCATCGGCAAGCTGCCGTCCGACGAGGCGATTCTCGACGCGGCGCGCCAGGTCCTGCACTGAGGACGGACGTTCACGCCGCAGCCGGCAGCCCCTATTGCGCCCGAGTCACCGACGTCAACGGGCGGGCGTGCCGCATCTGCTCCGCGGTGAGGGTCTCGGTGGACACAATCGTCAGCGACTCGGCTGCGCGAGATGTCTTCGGCGCCTCGGACTCCAGCGTGCCGCTGACCGATGCGGGGAAGCTGTACATGGCGCCCGTGACCGGGTCGACGGCGAGCATGCCGATCAATCCACCGAACAGGATGTTGCCGATGTACCAGCCACTGACGGTCCCCGTCAGGGTCAACTGCTTCGCCGCAAAACCCTCTTTCGTCAGCGTGACGGTATACGTCTCCGGCTTGAAGTAGCCGGCACCGCGATTGAGCGTCAGCGTGACCGGCGTGGTGCCGGTATGAATCTTCTCCCCAGCTCGATTGGCAATAGACGCCATCGCGCCCTCGGGAACGCTGCTGATGACCACCGCCTGGGTCTTGCCGTTGAAGATGCTGGCGCACCCTGACAACGCCAACACGACCGCGCTCGCTGCGAAAACGCTATTCATTCCCTCTCTCTCTGGTTGATTGGTGAGGGTCGGAGGCTAGTCGATCGGTCGAACGAGAATCGCGCGCCCGCAGGCGAAACGTTGTCCTGCGCCGACGCGCAATGACCGAAGATTCATGATCCGTGCGAAATTCCGCGCGCCCGCGATGACGACGTGTCGAGCCTAACGAATGACCTGAGTGGGCCGCCGATAGCCCCGATCAGTCCGGGATCACCGGCTCAACCAACGTGAGAAGCTGGGCGAGTGATTCTTGCCATCCGAGGTAGCACATCTCGACCGGAATCACCTCTGGAATTCCTTCTTGCACGACCGTCAGCTCGGTTCCGCAGCTGACCTGCCGCAGAGACACAGTCGTCTCCATCTCTCCAGGCAGATTCGGGTCGTCGAACTTGTCCGAGTAGCGGATGCGCTCGTTCGGCACCAGGTCACGATACTCTCCGCCGAACGAATGACCGTGACCGGTGGAGAAGTTCGTGAAGGACATCTTGAAGGTGCCACCGACTTTGGCGTCCATGTGATGGACCTTGCAGGTGAAACCGTAGGGTGGAAGCCACTTGGCCATCGCGCCAGCGTCGAGAAAGGCGCGATAGACCTTCTCCGGAGCAGCTCGGACTACACGGTGGAGTCGAACGGTGCTTGTAGGCATGGGTCAACTTTCAGAGCAGAGGACGTCCCTCTCAATGTACGACGATCGAGGTCGATCAGGATCGACGAACGACGCGTTGAATATCCTTCGGCCGCATGCGCGTGGCTTTCGGATTCACCCCACCCGCGGCGGCTCGGGCTGCGAGTCGAAACGGTCGAACCCGCTGTAGCAGATGAAGTGCTTGTTCATCGCACGCCCGAACAGTGCCAGGCCGAGTTGCGCGCCGAGCTGGTGGCCCATCTGCGTGATGCCGCTGCGCGAGACGACGATGGGCACGCCCATCTGCGCCGACTTGAT
>JBDUAG010000260.1:0-5779 GCA_040004785.1 Burkholderiales bacterium
TACATCTTCCGCGGCGCGCTCGATTGCGGCGCGACCACGATCACGATCGAGATGGAGATCGCCGCGGTGCACGCGATCGCCGAGCTCGCGCAGGCGGAGCAGAACGAGGTCGTCGCGGCGGCGTATGCCGGCGTGGCGCTCGGTTTCGGCCCCGAGAACCTGATCCCGAAGCCGTTCGACCCGCGATTGATGATGAAGATCGCACCGGCGGTCGCCAAGGCCGCAGCCGATTCCGGCGTGGCCGCGCGGCCGATCGCCGACATGGACGCCTACCGCGAGAAGCTGCAGACCTTCGTCTACGCCTCGGGCACGACGATGAAGCCGATCTTCACGATGGCCAAGCGCGCGATCAACAAGCGCGTGGCCTATGCCGAAGGTGAAGAAGAGCGCGTGCTGCGCGCGGTGCAGGTCGTGGTCGACGAAAACCTGGCGCGGCCGACGCTGATCGGCCGCCCGGAAGTGATCGCCCAGCGCATCGAGAAGTTCGGCCTGCGCCTCGCTGCCGGAACCGACTACGACCTCGTCAACACCGAGAACGACCACCGCTTCCGCGACTACTGGCAGACCTACCACCGCATGACCGAGCGCAAGGGCGTGACCGCGCAGCTCGCGAAGATCGAGATGCGCCGGCGCCTGACGCTGATCGGCGCGATGCTGCTGAAGACCGGCGAAGTCGACGGCATGCTCTGCGGCACCTGGGGCACGACCGCGCTGCACCTGCACTACATCGACCAGGTCATCGGCAAGCGCGAGGGCTCGAAGACCTACGCTTGCATGAATGGCCTGGTGCTGCCTGGGCGGCAGCTGATGCTGGTCGACACCCACGTGAACTACGATCCGACGGCCGAGCAGCTGGCCGAGATCACCGTGATGGCCGCGGAAGAGATGATGCGTTTTGGGCTGCAGCCGAAGGCGGCGCTGCTCTCGCACAGCAACTACGGGTCGAGCAACCAGCCGTCGGCGATCAAGATGCGCGACACGCTCGCGCTGCTGCAACAACAGGCGCCGTGGCTCGAAGTCGACGGCGAGATGCACGGCGACACCGCACTCGACGGCGCCTACCGCAAGACCATCATGCCGAACAGCGCACTGACCGGCGAGGCGAACCTGCTGGTGCTGCCCAACATCGACGCCGCCAACATCAGCTACAACCTGCTGAAGACGGCCGCCGGCGGCGGCATCGCGATCGGCCCGGTGTTGCTGGGTGCAGCGCAGCCCGTGCACATCCTGACGCCGTCGGCCACGGTGCGTCGCATCATCAACATGACGGCACTCACGGTGGCCGACGCCAATGCGGTCCGCTGAGAAGGCGCGACGCAGTAACCGGGTAAACCCGAAGGGTTTGTGAATGTTGTGTGACGGCCCTCAAAAATTGACCCTGCGAACCGAGCCGGCAACGAAACTTCACATTCACAGGGTCTTATCAGATAGCAAGCGCCAACAAACAAGTGTGGCTGACTGCCCCATTTTGAGGCAAAGGCTTGAGATTTTCGGCCTGATTCGGTAACATCGCGGCTTCTGATTTCAGGGATTTCCCGTGTCTTTCTCCGGTCGGCCACCGTGGTGGCAAGCTCTGCACAAGACGGGGCTGGTTCTCACATTGGCATGCGTGGGTCTGGGAAGTAGCGGGGTTGATGCCCGGGGTTTGGCGCCGGCGGGCTCCGAGCCCGTTGCACTGGCCAGCTTGCCCGCCGAAGCGCAGGCCACCCACAAGTTGATTCTGACGGGCGGGCCGTTCCCTCACCGCAAGGATGGCGCCGTGTTCGGCAACCGCGAGCGCGCACTGCCACGCCAGCCGCGCGGTTTCTATCACGAGTACACGGTTCGCACGCCCGGCGCACGCGATCGCGGCGCAAGGCGCATCGTTTGTGGCGGCAACCCGCCCACGAATCCGGAAGCCTGTTTCTACACCGGCGATCACTATTCGACCTTCCAGCGGATCGTGCAGTGATCGCCGACACGAAGTTTTTGTTTGCTCTTTTTTTCTTGACCCGAGGAGGAACGTGACCATGCTGTTGCAGACAGTCCGTCCGAACATTGTTCAATCGATCCGCGCGTTTCGCGTCGAAGATCTGATGCAGGCGGCGCAAGGCGCCGAGCAGCATTTCCTCTACGCGAACCTGACCGCGGCCCAGTCCAAGCAGGACGTTCTCGATGCAATCGCGCAGGCTTTCATGTTCCCGGCGCATTTCGGCAAGAACCTGGACGCGCTGTACGACTGCATGACCGACCTCGTGCACAAGTCGGGCTCGCAGCCGGGCTTCGTCGTGGTGCTGGAGCAGTTGCCGGACAACCCGCGCTTCGACCGGGAGGCGCGAGAGCAATTGCTCGATGTCTTCCGCGACGCGGCGGACTTCTGGGCCGAACGGAAGATCCCCTTCAGGTGCTTCTATTCTTTTCAGTAGCCCGCTCCCAAGAACTCGGGTCATGGGAGCGGGCGACGGATGTGGCCCCCAGCATTGCAGACAAGCCGGCCAAGCCGGCCGCCAAGAGCGCTGCGAGCAACAACTTCGGCATGAACATGCCGATGATGAGCAGCGCTTTCGACACGGCGATGTGGCTCAACGCAGCGTAAGCGGCGTTTTTTCCAGCAACGCCCTGCAGCCGCAGGGCGTTTTCATTTGATCGAGCCGGCAAGCGCCAGGTAGTCGGCCACCGGCACCTCCTCGGCGCGCCGCTGCACGTCGAACTCGCCGGCAAAGCCGCGCTCCTCGAGCCAGCGGCCCAGGGTGTGGCGCAGCAACTTGCGGCGCTGCGAGAACGCGACCCGCACCAGTTCGCTCAACACGGCCGGCTCGACACCCGGCGCATCAGGCAACGGCAGCATGCGCACCACGGCCGAGTCCACGCGCGGCGGCGGGTCGAACGACTCGGGCGGCACGTCAAGCACCGACTCGATGTGGTAGCGCCATTGCAGCATCACGCTCAGACGCCCGTAGTCCTTCGTGCCCGGCCCGGCGGCCATGCGCTCGACAACTTCCTTCTGCAGCATGAAGTGTTGGTCGATCACCTGCACCGCGCTGCCCAGCAGGTGGAACAGAATCGGCGACGAGATGTTGTACGGCAGGTTGCCCACGACCCGCAGCCGCTGGCCGCACGCGCGCGCGAGCGCATCGAAATCGACCTGCAGCACGTCGGACTCGATCACCTCTATCCCGGGCCGCGCGCGCAACCGCTGCGCCAGGTCACGGTCGAGTTCGATCACGATGAGCTGCTCGCAGCGCGCGACGAGCGGATTCGTCATCGCGCCGAGCCCAGGCCCGATCTCGACCAGCGCCTCGCCGGGCTTCGGCGCGATCGCGTCGATGATCGCGTCGATCACCGAGCCGTCGGTCAGAAAGTGCTGGCCGAAGCGTTTGCGGGCGACGTGCTTCAAGCGAGCTTACTGCGGCGGTTCGCGCATTTCGACGTAGGCGCGGCCACGCAAGTCCCGCACCCAGTCGACATACGCCTCGTCGAACTTCCGCTCGCGCAACACGTTGCGTGCCTGCTCGCGCTGCTGCTTCAGGTCGAGCGACATCTGGCGCCGCTCAAGCACCTGAATCAAGTGCACGCCAAAACGCGACGTGAGCGGCTCGGAGATGCCGTTGTTCGGCAACGCATTCATCGCATCCTCGAATTCCGGGACGAAGGTGCCGGGCGACGTCCAGCCCAGATCGCCGCCAGCCGCGGCACTGCCGTCTTCGGAGTTCTCGCGCGCGAGTTGCTCGAACAACTTGGAGCCGGCCAGGATCTGGCGTTTGAACTCGCTCAGTCGGCGGCCTGCGGCCTCGGCCGAGAGCTGGGCCGACACACGCAGCAGGATGTGGCGCGCGTGCGTCTGCTGAACCGAGAAGGCCGCGCCTTCCTGGCGGGCGACCAGCTTCAGCACATGGAAGCCGGCGCCGCTGCGCAGCAGCGTCGGCGAGACCTCACCGGCCTTGAGCGTGCGCACCACGTCCACGAACAGATCGGGCAGCCGATCGGTCGGCCGCATGCCGATCACGCCGCCCTGCGCCTTGTTGCCGTCCTCGGAAATTTCCTTGGCCACGACGTCGAACGCCTCGCCGCCCTTGACGCGTGCCAGCGCCGCCTCGGCGCGCGCCTTGCGCTCAGCGACCCCCTCGGCAGTCGCGCCTTCGGGCACCGTCACCAGGATTTGCGCGATGTTGATCTGGCCGGCGCCGCCGGCAGCCGCGCGGCGCTGCTCGAGCAGCTTGTCGACGTCTTCGTCACTGACGCGGATGCGCAGGTTGACCTCGCGCTCCCGCACCCGCTCCATCAGCATCTGGTCGCGCACGTTGTTGCGGAACGTGCCGTAGGCGATGCCCTGCTGCAGCAGCCGCGCGCGCAGCTGCTGCATCGTCATCTGGTTCTGCACCGCGACGTTGGCCACCGCGCGGTCGAGCTCGGCCTCGTCGATCTTCGGACCGCTCTCGCGCGCATTTGTGATCTGCACGCGTTCGTCGATCAGCGCCTCGAGCACCTGCTTGCGCAACTCGGCAGGCGGCGGCAGTTCGGTCTTGCTCCGGGCTGCGTCCTCGCGCACGCGCGTCAGCCGCCCTTGCAGTTCAGCATTGGTCACGAGCTCCTGGTTGACGACGGCGACGATGTAGTCGGAGATCGCGGGCGTCGACGTGACGCGGGTCTGGGCCGGCACCAGCGGCACGAACAGCCCGCACAGCGCCGCGCAGAGCATGGCGCGCAGCACGCGAGAAGTGGACAACAACGAATCAGTCATAGGTACTCGACGAAAGTGGCCCCGCGCGTCCTTCGCGCAGCAGCCGGTAGCCGGGGATATTGTCCTTCAAGCCCTGCAGCGGGTTGGAGCCCAGGTTCAGGCGTGACAACCCGGTCAGCTCGAGCTGCACCGACACGCGCGTGGTGGCCTCGCTCAGGCCAGTGGACTGGTGGCTCGCGACGATGCGGCCGATCCAGCAACCGGCGTCGTACTCGACGCCGACGGTCGCATCGGTGAGGCGCCGCTCGAGTGTGCTGTAGTTGACGCGGCCGACGGCGTACCAGCTGCCGCTGCAACTGCCGCTCGTGCCGCTGCCACCGCTGGAACGCGCCGCTTGCGCCTCGATCGGCGTGCGGCCGTAGATCGGCCACTGCCAGCCGAGCTCGACCTGCTCGCTCAGGCCCCGCGTCAGGCGGTAGGTGGCGCTGATGGTGCGAAACGGCCCGGGCGAGTAGCGCGCGCTGACGACCGAGCGTGTGACCCGGTCGTTGTCCGGGCTGTACTGCACCGAACCTTCAAGCGACCAGGCCGGGATCAGCGTGGTCGAGCCGAGCAGCAGCAGGTCCGACAGGCGCCGTGTCAGCGGCACGCTGTCGGGCGTGACGAACTGGTCGCGCAGCAGATAGCGCTGCGCCACGCCCAGGCGCAGCAGCTCGGCACCGCTCTCCGGGTCGAGATAGCGCGTGGTCACGCCGGCGGTGATCTGGTGGGCGTCCGAGACCCGATCGACGCCGGTGAACGCGTTCTCGGTGAAGATCGAATCGAAGTTGAAGTCCTTCGCCGAGGCGTCGAAATTCGGCAGGCCGGTCTGGTCCTTGAACGGCGTGTTGACGTAGAGCAGGCGCGGCTCCAGCGTCTGGCGCGTGGCGCGGCCGAAGAAGCTGGTCTCGCGCTCGAACACCCAGGCGCTGTCCAGGCTCAGCGTCGGGATCACGCGCGATGGGCTGGTGTTGGTGATGGCCGGGCCGTCGTCGAGCGAGTACGAGGCGGCGTTGAACGAGACCTTCGGGATCAGCGACCAGCCCGGCGTCACGTAGGGCCGGCTGATGCTGCCCAGCG
>JBDUAG010000261.1:0-5732 GCA_040004785.1 Burkholderiales bacterium
GGCAACTTCAACTGCACCGAAGCCGGCTTCGACAGCGAGACCCACCACATCGTGCTCGACTTCGGCGCGATGCCGTTCCCGGTGCTGGAAGGCCAGTCGATCGCTGTTCTGCCGCCCGGGCTCGATGCCAAGGGCAAGCCGCACGTGGCGCGCCAGTACTCGATCGCCAGCCCGCGCAACGGCGAGCGTGCCGGCTACAACAACCTCTCGTTGACGGTCAAGCGCGTTACCGTCGACCATCAGGGCAACCCGGTGCGCGGCGTCGCGTCGCATTACATCTGCGATCTGAAGGTCGGCGACACGGTGCAGGTGATCGGCCCGTTCGGCCACTCGTTCCTGATGCCGAATCATCCGCGTTCGAACATCGTGATGATCTGCACCGGCACCGGTAGCGCACCGATGCGCGCGATGACCGAGTGGCGCCGCCGTCTGCGCAAGACCGCGAAGTTCGAGTCCGGCAAGCTGATGCTGTTCTTCGGCGCGCGCACGCAGCAGGAGCTGCCGTACTTCGGTCCGCTGCAAAACCTGCCGAAGGATTTCATCGACATCAACCTCGCGTTCTCGCGCGCGCCCGGCCAGCCCAAGCGCTACGTGCAGGATCACCTGCGCGACCGCGCGGCCGATCTGGTCGGGCTGCTGAAGGATCCGAACACCTTCATCTACGTGTGCGGCCTGAAGAGCATGGAAGAGGGCGTCGTGCTTGCGCTGCGCGACATCGCCGAAGAAGGTGGTCTAGCGTGGGACACGCTGGGCGCCGTGCTGAAGCGCGAAGGCCGTTTGCACCTCGAAACCTACTAGGAAGCTCTACGCAACATGAGTCAGAGCAGGCACGTCGCAACCGAGGTCTTGAAGCCGCTTGAGCAGACGGCGGATGGCCTTGGAGCGGTCGTGCTTGTCGAAGTGGTCGATGCCGAGGTCGTTGTATTCGGTTCCGTCGCGCAGCATGTGGTATGCGGCTGTGAGCATCGAGGCGGCGACGGCGAGGATGGCCTTCTTGGCGCCTCGGCGTGCCTTGATGCGCAGAAACTGCGCGCGCAGGTAGCTGGTCTTGACGCGGACTGCGGCCCAGGCGGCGGTCACCAGGGTGGTTTTGATCCAGGTGCCGCTCTTGCGCACGCGCGTGGAGCGGCGTTTGCCGGCGCTCTCGTCGCTGCGCGGGCACAGCCCGGCCCAGGAGATCAGGTGCCCGGCGCTGGGGAAGCGCGTCATGTCCACGCCGATCTCCGCCACCACGACGCTGGCCGTCAGGTCACTGACCCCGGGCATCGTCGTCAGCAGGCGGGCGCGCTGCCGGATCGGCGCCAGCGCTTTTCCCACTGCCGCGTCCAACTCGGCCAGCGTGCGCTGCAGCGCGTCGACCACCTGCAGGTGCAGGCGCAGCATCGTGCGGTGGTGTTCGGTGATGCGTCCGCGCAGCGCCTCGCGCAACTCGGCGGCCTTGTTGCGCGCCGTGCCCTGCGCCAATGCGGCCAGGCGCGCAGGATCGGTTTCACCGACCACGATGGCGTCGAGCATCGCGCGGCCGCTCTTGCCCAGCACGTCCGACAGCACGCTGCACAGCTTGAGGTTGGCGTCTTCGAGCACCTTCTGGATGCGCAGCGAGTGCTGGGAGACTTCGCGCACGAGCTGCTTGCGCGTGCGAGTGAGATCGCGCAGTTGCTGGATGGCCTGCGGCGGCACAAAGCTGGAGCGGATCAGCCCGTGCGCGAGCAGATCGGCAATCCACATCGCATCGTTGACGTCGGTCTTGCGCCCGGGCACGTTGCGGATGTGCGCGGCGTTGGCCAGCACCAGCTCGAACTCGGCCTCCAGCACATGCCACACCGGCTTCCAGTACACGCCCGTGGCCTCCATCGCCACATGGGTGCACTGGTGCTCGCCCAGCCAGTCGGCCAGGGCAAGCAATTCGGTCGTGGTCGCGCCGAAGCTGCGCACCTCCTGATGCATCGGCACCGAGACGCATCGCACACAGGCCACGATGGTGTCCTTGTGCACGTCCAGGCCCGCACAGCGCGTGTAGAGCACTTGCATGAGAACCTCCTGGCAGTTGATGAGCGCCGCAGGCAGTCCTCGTCATCGAAATCTACTAGTCGTGCTTCGGGGCGTGACCGCCCGTTGCCACACTTCGGGGTGCTCGCAGGACTGCGGGTCCAACTACTGAACGGGCTCACGGCACCAAGGAGAGGCCGACCTCGTCAGCAGACGCTCCGATCCATCCTACGACCACACGCCATCGGCAGCTCGCCGCGATCCCCGCTTCATGCCTCGGGGTCGGGCGTGCCCGATGGAAAACTACTGAGGCGGTCGACCCGGGTATCCGGGTCGCGCCCGAACGCACATGAACATTCAATCCTCCGCGCCGGTGCTCGTCATCGGCGCCGGCATCATGGGCGCGGGCATCGCGCAAGTCGCGGCCCAGGCCGGGCATCCGGTGATGCTGTTCGATGCGCGCGAAGGTGCAGCCACCGACGCGATCGCCAAGCTCGGCAACAGCCTGAACGCACTGGTGCTGAAGGGCAAGCTCGATGCCGACGCGGCGCGGGCCACGTTGGCATGCATCGCGCCCATCGACGCGCTCGCGCAGGCCGCGGCCGCGCAAATCGCCATTGAGGCGATTGTCGAGAACCTCGAAGCGAAGCGCGCGCTGTTCCGCGAGCTCGAGGCGCTCGTCGGTGCCGACTGCGTGCTGGCCTCGAACACCTCGTCGATCTCGATCACCGCGCTGGCCAACGGCTTGCAGAGGCCGGAACGCGTCGTCGGCATGCACTTCTTCAACCCTGTGCCGGTGATGAAGCTGGTCGAGGTCGTCTCTGGGTTGCGCACTGAGGCCTCCGTTGCCGCCGCCATCACTGGGCTGGCCACGCGTTGGGGAAAGACGGCGGCAAATGCTCGCTCGACGCCGGGTTTCATCGTCAACCGCATCGCGCGGCCGTTCTACGCCGAGACGCTCGCGCTGCTGCACGAGCGCGCCGCCGAGCCGGCTGTGCTCGATGCCTGCCTGCGCGGCGCCGGCTTCCGCATGGGCGCCTGCGAGCTGATGGACCTGATCGGCCACGACACCAACTTCGCGGTCACCCAATCGGTGTACGAGGCGAATTTCGGCGACAAGCGATTCGTGCCGTCGTTGATCCAGCGCGAGCTGGTTGACGGCGGATTGCTCGGCCGCAAGTCGGGGCGTGGTTTCTTCGACTACGCGAACGCCGAGGCCAGGCTGCCCGCACGGCCGCCAGTCGAGACCGCGTTGCCTGCCGCAGCAGGCGTGGTGCTGCATGGCGGCGGCGTGGCCATCGAGCGGTGGGCAGAGGCACTCGCGCAAGCGGGCCGGGCGTTCACTCGCGAGCAGGATGGCTGGACTGGTCTCGAAGTCGATGGTGCGCAACTGCGCTTGACCGACGGCCGCGCGGCCGGGCTGGTCGCGATTCGCGAAGGCGTGCAGGACATGGCGGTCTTCGACCTGGCCGCGGCCAAGGGCGGCGGATCACCTGGCACGCCGCTCGCCTGGGCCGCCTCGGCCGGCGCCCAAACGCGATGGCAGGAGCAAGCGCCGCGGTGGCTGAGCGCCGCAGGCTGGTCGCCGATGCGGCTCTGTGATGCAGCCGGGCTGGTGGTCGCGCGCACGATCGCGATGCTGATCAACGAGGCGGCGGACGCGGTAGCACAAGGCGTGTGCAGCGAAGCCGACGCGGACGCGGCGATGAAGCTTGGCGTGAACTATCCGGCCGGGCCGTTCGAGTGGCTCGCGGCGTGGGACGCGCGCGCTGTGGTCCAGGTGCTCGATCACCTGGACAACCATTACCGGGGCGAACGCTACCGCGTTGGACTCGGGTTGCGCCAACGCGCTTGGCAGCGGGAGGCGCTGCCGCACTGAATCGCTTGTTCCTGACACTTGACTGTTTGCCCCAGACGCTCGCAGCCCGGAAACTCAGCATCCTTGCGCGGAGTTGCCCGAACTCCATCTGAAACACCAATAGCTCTTTGCGCCCCAGCCGAACGAAGTTTCAAAACAACGGAGGCAGATTCATGAAAATTCCCAATGCGGCCGCGTGCCGACCTGGCGCGCTGCGCCTGCCCGCCTTGGTCGTACTCAGCGCCAGCCTGTTGGCGTGCATCGGCGCCGCGAAGGCCGCTGACACTGTCGACACCGCCTGCCGCACGACCGAGGAATGCCAGGCACAGGTGGCCCGCATTCAGGGCACCGTCAAGGGCGAGGCCACGAGCGCGCTCGCGAAGCAGCAGGATGTTTTCTACTGGTTCGGCCGCATCAACATGGCGTCGACCGTTGTCCATGCCGAGCAGGGCATCATTCCCGCGCCGCTGGCCGGGCGCATCGCCCGCGGCGTCAGTTATTCCATCGACCAAGCCACGCAGCCAGGCGGCAAGCGGCCAACTGACGTGCTGCAAGTCGAGAAGATCATTACCGACCAGGTCGGCCCCGAAGGGACGCTCATTCATACGGGGCGTAGCCGTCAGGACATTCACTCGACGTTGAATGCTGCGCAATTGCGCCTGGAAGTGCTGGACTATGCCGATGCGCTGGCCGCGGTCGCAAGCGCCTGATCGATGTGGCTGGCAAGCACGTGGACACCTACGTGCCGGGTTACACCAATGGCGTACAGGCCATGGCGATCAGCTACGCGCACTACCTGCTGGCCTTCGCTGACTCGTTTGAACGAGATGCCACTCGCATCCGCGAGGCCTATGCGCGTCTGAACCTCAGCCCCATGGGCACCGCGGTGCTTTCCAACTCCAGCTGGTCGGTCAACCGCGAGCGTCTCGCTGCGCTGCTGGGCTTCGACGGCGTGATCGTCAATTCATTGGACGCGGGCCAGATCAGCACCTACGACGTGCCGATGGAGGCCACAGCCATCGCAAGCTCCACCGCCATCCGAGTCGGTGCCTTTTTGCAAGACGTGCATGTGCAGTACCACCAGACCCGCCCCTGGCTGCTGCTGGGCGCCAACAGCACCTACACCAGCAGCGCGATGCCGCAGAAAGCCAATCCCGGGGTGATCCAGAACACGCGCGCCAAGGCGACCGACGTTGTGGCCTCGGCGCAGGCCGTGACGCTGCGTGCGCACAACGTGACGCCAGGCATGATCGACTACAAGAACACGGCAAGCGCCGCAGGCGCCAAGACCTTCGTGCTGGGCGTCGAGATGCTGCAACAGCTCGATGGCGTCCTGAGCGCGCTTCAGATTGACGCGGCACGCGCGCTGGAGGAGCTGGAATCCGACTGGATCACTTCGATGGAGCTGGCTGAAACCCTGCAGCGCGCGCACAACGTACCCTTCCGCGTCGGCCACCACTTCGCCTCTGAAATCGTGGTGTACGCGCGGAGCCAGAATCTGCGTCCCAAGGAGTTCCCCTACGCACAGGCCCAGCGCATTTATACCGAAGCCGGCCAGAAGTACCAACTGGCGCAGGCGGCGCTGCCACTGGATGAGGCGACATTTCGGGCTACGCTGTCACCAGTGACCATGGTGCGCACCCGCACTGGCACGGGCGGGCCGCAACCGGCCGAGGTGCGCCGCATGATGGCGGTATCCAGCGCGGCGCTGGTACGTGATCAAGTCTGGGTCAAGGCGCGGCGCTCCCAACTGATCGAAGCAGAAGCGTCTTTGAACCGTACTTTTTTGGAGTTGGCTCGCAAGCCGTAGAGGAGTTGCAGTTTGGTAGACGTGGGTTCCTAAGCGGCCCAAAGGCTGGTTTCAGAGCCAACGACCCCGTTCAAT
>JBDUAG010000262.1:0-5719 GCA_040004785.1 Burkholderiales bacterium
CCCGTTGCTGATCGCGTTCCAGACCTTGTTCAAGCACCAGGCGCTGGCCGGCAACGGCATCTCGCACTGGATCATGTGGGAGCTGGCCTCGTTGTTCGAGCACATCGGCACGGTGCAGGATGGCATGAGCACCTTGTCGAAGCTGCACGCGGTGGTCGATGAGCCGAACGCGGCGGCGCTGAAGGTGACTCAGGGCGACATCCGCTTCGAGAACGTCACCTTCGCGTACGGCGCCGATCTGTCAAAGGTCGGCCCGGCGGTCAAGCCGGTGATCGATCACCTCTCGCTGCACATCCGCCCGGGCGAGAAGATCGGGCTGGTCGGCCGCTCCGGGGCCGGCAAATCGACGATCACGAACCTGCTGCTGCGCTTCTACGACGTGGCCGACGGCCGCGTGCTGATCGACGGCCAGGACATCGCGCAGGTCACGCAGGACAGCCTGCGCGAGCAGGTCGGCATGGTCACGCAGGACACCTCGCTGCTGCACCGCTCGGTGCGCGACAACATCCTCTACGGTCGCCCGGCTGCCGACGACCTGATGATGGTCGCTGCTGCGCGCCGCGCCGAGGCGCACGAGTTCGTGCAGCAGCTCACCGACCCGAAAGGCCGCACCGGTTACGACGCGCATGTCGGCGAGCGTGGCGTCAAGCTCTCGGGCGGGCAGCGGCAGCGCATCGCGATTGCGCGCGTGATGCTGAAGGACGCGCCGATCCTCCTGCTGGACGAAGCCACGAGCGCGCTCGACTCCGAGGTCGAGTCGGCGATCCAGGCCAGCCTGTACAAGCTGATGGAAGGCAAGACCGTGGTCGCGATCGCGCACCGCCTGTCCACGATCGCCGCAATGGATCGGTTGATCGTGCTCGACAAGGGCCGCATCGTCGAGCAGGGCGACCATCGCAGCCTGCTCGCGCAGGGCGGGCTGTATGCGCGGCTGTGGGCGCATCAGAGCGGCGGCTTCCTTGGCGAGGAGGACGACGACGAGGTGAAGCTCGAGGCCGTTGCGGGCTAGGTTTTCGGGCGGCTGCGCTGCAACGTCCAGATCAGGTAGACGACGACCGCGATGTTGAGCGTCAAGGTTGCGGCCTTGATCCAGCTGGGCTTGTGGAGCAGCTCGTAGCCCTCGACCGGCACGTAGATCCCGCCGCTGGCCACACCCAGCCACTCGGCCCAGCGGTGCTCGAACCACAGGCCGTAGCCTTCGGCCAGGCGGACCGCCGAATACAGCAAGGCCAGGCCCGCGCCGATCCACAGGCGCGCGTCGGTCACATGCTCGGCCGCGTCGAGGAAGACGCCCGCATAGTGCTGCCCGGGGTCGATGTGCAGCCGCGTCACCAGCGAGACCGCGATGTGCGCCACGTCGCGGTGCAGCAGCGTGAGCAGGCCGAAGCCGGCCCCGAGAACGATGAAGCCCTTGACGGCCTCCATCAGCGCGACGGCCTGCATCGCGCGGCGGGATGAATCGATGTGCAAGGTGGTCCTCGGTGTGGTGACGATCGGTAAGTTGTCCGGCGAGCGCCGATGATTTCACACATGAGGGCCGCGGCCCGCGTCAACAATGCCGCCACCAAATGGAGGATCGATGAAGCAACCCGATCGACGCGCCGCATTGGTGGCGCTCTCCGCGCTGTGGCTGGCCGCGTGCGGCGGTGGCGGGTCGGACACGCCGACAGCAGCGGCGCCGATCTCGTCGGCGCCTTCACCTCCACCGTCAACCTCCCCGGCGCCAGCGCCTGCGCCAGCGCCCGGACCTGGTGGCTACGGCGACTTCAGCAGCGCGGCCCTCGGGGCCGGCGCAGCCCTGAACGGGGCGCTCGCGTTCCCGGCGGCCAATGCCTGGAACACCGAAGTGTCGGCCGCCGCGGTCGATCCGAACTCGGATGCGCTGATCGCCAGCATCGGCCTCGCCACCGGCCTGCACCCGGACTTCGGCGCCGGGCTCTACAACGGCGCGCCGATCGGCATTCCGTATGTCGTGGTCGCCGGCACGCAGGCGCGCGTCGCGATGAACTGGACGGCCTATGGCGACCAGAGCGATGCCGGCCCGTACCCGGTACCGCCGAGTTCGCCGGTCGAAGGTGCGCCTGACACCAGTGGCGATCGCCATGTGCTCGTGATCGATCGCGACAACAACCGGCTCTATGAGCTCTACCGCGCGTTCGTCAACAGCGACGGCTCGTGGAACGCCGACTGCGGTGCTGTGTTCCACCTCGACAGCAACAGCGTGCGCCCGACCGCACAGCCCGGCTGGACCAGCGCCGACGCCGCTGGCCTCCCGATCTTCCCCGGCCTGGCGCGCTTCGAGGAGGCCGCGCTCGGCCCGGGCGGCGTCCGCCATGCGCTGCGTTTCACAGTGCAGCGCTCGCGCCGCGCGTATGTGGCGCCGGCGACGCACTGGGCATCGTCGAACACCAGCACCAGCTTGGCGCCGATGGGCATGCGGGTGCGTCTGAAGGCCGGCTTCGTGATCCCTGCCGGCTTCAGCGCCGAGACGCGCGCGCTGCTCACCGCGATGAAGACCTACGGGATGATCGTCGCCGACAACGGCAGCAACTGGTACGTCAGCGGCGCGCCCGACGAGCGTTGGAACAACGACGCGCTGGTGCGCGAGCTGGCGCAGGCGAAGGGCAGCGATTTCGAGGTCGTTCGGATGGACGCGATCGTCACGACCTGAACCGTGGTCTGATGCGGTGATGACATCTCCGCGCCTTTCCCTCGCCACCTTCTTCGCCGCCTACGCGGTCGCACTTGTCGTGATGGGCGCGCTCGACGCCCTCTGGCTCGGCTGGCTCGCGATAGATTTCTACAGGCACGAACTCGGCGCGCTGATGACCGATTCGGTGCGCGTCGTGCCGGCTGCGATGTACTACGTCGGCTTTCCGATGGCGATCGTCTATCTCGCGCTCAACCCCAGGCCGGCCACGCTGCGCGAGGCAGCCCTGCGCGGCGCGGTGCTGGGCCTGGCCGGCTTCGGTGTCTACGACCTCACCGACCTCGCCACGCTGCGCGGCTACAGCGCATTGATGACGATGGTGGACATGGCTTGGGGCACGTTCGCCAGCATGTTGGGAGGCAGCGCGGCCTACGCCTTCGTCATTTCGCGCCGGTTGCGCTGACGCGCCAGATTGCATTGCCCACGTCGTCGGCCACCAGCAACGCGCCACGCTGGTCGATGACGACGCCGACGGGCCGGCCGTTGGCCTTGCCGTCATCGCTCAGGAACCCGGTGAGCACGTCGAGCGGTTCGCCGCTCGGACGCCCGTCCGTGAAGGGCACGAAGATCACTTTGTAGCCGCTGTGCGGTTGGCGGTTCCACGAGCCGTGCTGGCCGATGAACATGCCGCTGGCGTAGATCGCCGGCAAGGCGTTGCCGGTCGCGGCGACCAACCCCAATGACGCAGTGTGCGGCCCGAGGGCGTAGTCGGGCGCGATCGCCTTCGCCACCAGGTCGGGGCGTTGCGGTTGCACGCGCTCGTCGACGTGCGTGCCGTAGTAGCTGTAGGGCCAGCCGTAGAAGGCGCCGTCGCGCACCGAGGTGAGGTAGTCGGGGACGAGATCGCTGCCGATCTCGTCGCGCTCGTTGGCGACCGTCCAGAGCGCGCCGCTCGTCGGCTCCCAGGCCATGCCGTTCGGGTTGCGGATGCCGCCGGCGAACACGCGGTGCGCGCCGCTCGCGGGGTCGACCTCCCAGATCGCGGCGCGGCCCTCTTCGACGGCCATGCCGTTCTCGCCGACGTTGCTGTTCGAGCCGACAGTGGCGAAGAGCTTGCGCCCGTCGCGGCTCGCGATGATGTTCTTGGTCCAGTGGTGGTTGATCGGGCCGCCCGGCAAATCGACGACGTGCTGCCCCGGCGCGTCGATGCGCGTCGCGCCGGTCGTGTACGGGTAGCGCACGATCTCGTTGCTGTTCGCGACAAACAGCGCGTTGCCGACGAGGGCCATGCCGATCGGCGATGCCAGGTTCTCGAGGAACACGCTGCGAATTTCGGCCCGACCATCGCCATCGGCGTCGCGCAGCAGCGTGATTCGGTTCGCACTCTTCGGGCCGGCGCCGGCGGCCTTCATCAGCAGGCCCATGGCCCAGCCGCGGAGGCCTTTGGCGTCGTCGGGCTTGGGCGGCGAGTTCGACTCGGCCACCAGCACGTCGCCATTGGGCAGGACGTAGAGCCAGCGCGGGTGATCGAGGCCGGTCGCGTAGGCGTTGGCCGCCATGCCATTGGCTGCGATTGGCGCGGCGCCGGGCGCCCAGCCCTGAGCGGGCGCGATGTTCACGGTTGGAAGCAGCGTCGGCCTCGGTGGCGGCAGCGTCGGATTCGGCCCGGTGCCGGCGGAGACGGGCAATCGGGCCACATCGCCACAGCCTGCAAAGCAGAGTGTGACCAGGAGCAGGGTGGGGGCAGGGTGTCTGTGCATCATCGGTTGCACTGTCGCGCCGCCATCGAGCGGGGTCTGTAGGCGCGTGCCGCGTCTCTGCGCAACACGCGCCGCTGTCCTGCCGGCGGTGTCGGTCACGTCCTACAGGGCATCAGAAAACAGTGCCTAGGATCGAAGTCAGGTCATCACAGTTCAGCGTGAGACCCGGCGCGAAGTATCAAGGCTCAAGGAGAAGACTGATGAAGCTGCAATTCGTAGAGAAGTACAAGGGCTACACGCTGAACTGCGCCCCGCAGGCGACTCACGACGGGGGCTTCCTCGCCTTCGTCATCATCACCCACGGGATCAAGCCTGTGCAGGTCGACCGCGCGGCCGTGCTCGATCTGGGCGCGTTCGAGCTTCAGAGCGAAGCTGCGCTGGCGGCGCTGAGCGCAGCCATCCGCTGGGTCGATGAGGAGACCTCGCTGCAGGCCGAGAGTCCGGACACCAGGGATGTCGCACTGGATGCTTCGTCGCTGCGAGTCGGCCCGCCCGCAGCCGGGCCACGGCGGGAGATTCTTCCAATTGACGCGTACTTGCTCGCCAGCAGGAGCATCACGGAGCGTCGCGCCGCGCCTCGTCACGCCCATGCCGCTTAGTCGAGCAGCAACCGCACTTTCACCTTCTTGCCCTTGACCTTGCCGGACGCGAGGCGCTTCACGGCCTGGTCACCGATCTGCCGATCCACCGCGACGTAGGTCGAGAACTCGTTGACGATGATCTTGCCGATCTGGTCGCCGGCGAAGCCGGCCTCGCCGGTCAGGGCGCCCAGCACGTCACCGGGCCGAATCTTCTCCTTGCGGCCGCCCATGATGTGCAGCGTCACCATCGGCGGCTGCAAGCGGCCGCCCGGCGCGGAAGTCAACTCGCTCAAGCGGTGCCACTCGGTTTCGACGCCCTGAACCTGCTCGATCTTGCCGACGCTGCCCATCTCGTCCAGGCTTGCCAGGCTCAGCGCCAGGCCCTGCGCGTCGACGCGCCCGGTGCGCCCGATGCGGTGGATGTGGACCTGCGGGTCGGGCGTGATGTCGACATTGATCACGGCCTCGAGTTGCGCGATGTCGAGCCCGCGTGCGGCGACATCGGTCGCCACCAGCACCGAGCAGCTCCGGTTCGCGAACTGGATCAGCACCTGGTCGCGGTCGCGCTGCTCCAGCTCGCCGTGCAGCGCGCTTGCCGAGTAGCCCTGCGCAGCCAGCACCCCGACGAGGTCGCGGCACTGCTGCCGCGTGTTGCAGAACGCGATCGTGCTGACCGGCCGGAAGTGCGCCAGCAGCAGCGATACGGCGTGCAGCCGTTCGTCGTCGCG
>JBDUAG010000010.1:0-19232 GCA_040004785.1 Burkholderiales bacterium
GTCTTTGCAGGCGTCAGGGCTGCGGATCGGGGCGGTACTTCAGCAGCCTGCTAAGGGTCATAGTCAAGGTTAAGGTCGTCGCGCGGTAGCCTGCGGGCGAACTCGAATGGAGCACGCTGTGTCGATCCCCAAGGCAGTCTGGATATTGCAGTTCGCTACGCATCTGCACAAACTCCGGCCGTTGATCGCCAGCCCGAAAGCATTGGCGCTGGCGAAGCAGGCGTTCGAACAAGAGCCGGGGCGGCAACCTGAGAATGCAGCCGAAGCCTATGCGGAAGTGATGCCCCCCGAAGACCGAGACGAGGGGATGAGCTCGGACGCGGATGCGTGAGGCGGCCCAGGCCCCCTACTGCATCGGCCACGTTGGCAACACGGTGACCAATACGGCCGAGGATGATTTCCCTTGATGCCACCTTCAACTCTGCTCACCAATCCCCATCATGACCTGCGCAACTCTACTTGCAACGCTCCCGCGCTGGATAGAGATCGAGTCTTGGAGCGCCCCAAGAAAGACGCAGGCGATTTGCGCGTTCCTTGATCGTGTCTTGAGCGAATACGACTCGAACGACGCCGAACCAGTGCCGTGGGAGGCGCACCACCTACCGTATGCTTTGGAGGCGCCCGTGTCGTCGCGCTTCTACGCTGGCGCGATGTCATCCTGTGATCCTACAAAGGTTGGGCACCAATTCCGATCGTCACTTCCGACGACACGTGGGACAACCGATATGTCGGCGGCATGCCGCGTCGACGCCGCTCAGGAGACATTCCACGGGCGGCATCTCAACAGCTTCCCAGGAGACGTTTTCAATGAATACTTCCACAACCAAGGGCGACGTCATCTCCTCTGACAAGGTCGAAGGCACCAAGGTTTACAACGCCGCGGGTGACAAACTCGGCTCGGTCGACGACCTGATGATCGACAAACGGTCGGGGCAAGTTCTCTACGCCGTCCTCGAGTTCGGCGGATTTCTTGGCATAGGCACCGATCGGTACCCGCTTCCCTGGAGCATGCTCAAGTACGACACCGTGAAGGATGGCTATGTCGTCCCGCTGGACAAGGTGAAGCTCGAAAAGGCTCCGCGGTATCCGGTTAGCGACACGCCGGCGTACATGTCTGCCTATGGCAAGAAGGTCGACAACTACTACGGCGGCATCGACGGGCAGTGACCGACGGTTTGTGCTCCGCATCGCACTACACAAGACCCGCCCGTTCGATCCGTTCATGGAAGAAGGTCCATGACGCCGACACAGTCTTGCGGAGCACGTCCCAGGTCGACCCAAGGAGGGCTCACACCCGCCAAGCAATCCTTGCCACCAGGTACGAAGGATCGCGATGCGCTGCAACAGTCCGAGAGGAAGGCGAGCGAGAGCCACCCGGAAGCTTCAGCGAAGAAGGCCTGACCGACAAGATCGTCGAGACCCTACCATCGGGCACGGCCAGCGCGTTCGAAGTGCTAACCATCGGACCAATGCGCAGCCATACAGGGTCACCAGTTCGACCATGCCTGCTCTGCGTCAGGTTTCGAGCCAATCCGTGAAAAGAAGCTGCGACCGGATCCCGATCCCTTCCGGTACAGCCGACCGCCCCGCACACACGTACACGCAGTCGAGCGGTCGTCCTACAAATTGGGATAGTTTTCCCAATCACAATCAACTGCGTCCAAACCCCCTTCGCGCGCGAGGTTGATCATGGAGTCCGAAATCGAATCGAGCAGCGCGGCGTTGGCGCGCGCAACGACATTCAGACGCTGATGACCTCGGTCCTATCACGTTGTGCAAGACCGCGTTCACCGCGCTGCCGCGCCCGATCCAGCAGGCGCTGGCTCTGGAGGCGCAGGAGGAGTTCCTCAGCCAGGTGCGGACCCTACGAGCTCGGCGAGTTTCGGGCCTAATTGGAAGTCCTTCGGTAATATAGACGGCACCCACCTTGCGACCAACTTGCGCAACTCTCAAAAAAGGATGTGAGGAGTCAACCGAGCAAGGCACTGCTGGTGCAGCAGGCAAGTACACGATCGAAGCGACGTCGGCCGGTGTCGTCAAGGCGCTTCCGGTCGATGTGACGTCGACCGTGCCTCCCCTGAGCTTTTCCTTCCTGTGAGCAAACTCATGAATGCAATTTCCGCCATCGCACTGGCATTCAGCGAATGGGGCGTGCGCTCCCCCGCGAACGACACGAGCGCGCGCTGACGAGTTCGGGAAAGTGAACGCGACCGACCCACCGTCATCCGAAGCGCGTGGTTCCTGGCGCGCCTTCGACACTGAAGCGCAGCAGTTGGCCGACGCCTTGCGCGCAGGGCGGCTTACCGTATTGGTTGGCGCTGCGGGGCTGGAGCGGACCGCGATGCTTGCCTCCGGCGTGCTGCCGCTTCTGCGTCGCCGTGTTGACGACCATCCGCCGCGCCCCGAAGCGAGGCGCATGGGCGCACCGGTTCGTGACCGTCGGCGGCCGGCGCGCGGGTCAAGTCAGGCGGAGGTCGTCTTCTTTTTCGATCAATGGCGCAACTCGCCGCTGGCGTCGCTCAACCGCTTGCTCGACGAATCGCACGCGATTGCTGGTGGTCAATCCGCGCGCGTCGATCCAGCGACGGCAACGTGGCCCACGCGTCTTTGGACTCTTGGTCAACAGTACGGAGGTGCGCGCATCCTGTTCGTGTTCGACCACTTCGAGCAGCTGCTGGAGTCGCCCAAGGAAGACGCGAACGCGCAGCAGTTTGTTGAAGGATGGGTTCAGGCACTGCAGGAGCCAGGCCTGAACGCAAACTTTCTCGTTGTGCTCGCCGACCGCGCGTGGCCGCGGCTGCAAAAACTCGGCGAGAGAATTCCTGCATTCGACGAGGTGCGGGCGTTCGAAGTGCAGGCGGGATCCGCGAGGCAGGCGTCGGAACCCCTTCGCGCGGCTGGCGCCGAGCGCCAGACCGAGATGGGTGCTGAATCTGGGGTGGTCGACTTTGAAGCATCGCTTCGCGCGAAGTTGTCCGAGGTCGCCACATTGGCTCGACTGGGTCACCCGGTACCCGCCGAGTTTCAGGCTTCCCTCAATGCGGTTCTGTTCGAGGTGAGGAGATCGGCGCGCCGAGAGGCGCCGCCGTCACCTCCAGAGGCGCCAAGCAGTGCTGCGGAAGAGGATTTGAGGATCGCTGAAGCGATCGAAGCCTTTGGGAAGGCCGACGTCGTCCGCGCCGCCGAGGCGCAGCGATTCTCGCAGACTCAACGTGCCGCTGAAGCCGAGGCTGCGCGAGCGGCGCAGGCTCAGCGCGTCGCCAATGCCGAAGCCAAGCGACTCGCTCAAGAGGCGGCAGCGGCCGAGGTCGAAAGGAGGGCCGAAGAGCTCAGAAGGGTCGAGGCCGAACGAGCCGCCGAAGTGCAGCGCGTCGCGCAAGCTCGACGTGCCGCTGAAGCCGCGCAAAGGGCAGAAGCCCAGCGCGCCGCCGGTGTCGAAGCCAAGCGAGTCGTTGAAGCTGCGGCCGCGGACGAAGCGAGCAGGATTGCTGAAGTGGCCGGCGCCGCTGCCGCAGCGAAGGCCACGCTCGTTTCCGAAGCGGTTGAATTGACGACAAAAGCTGCGCGAGGCAGCGAAGCGCGGTGGTCGGCGGGGTACAACTCGGCACCGATCGCGTCGCCCTCTATTGCAGCCGCGAGTCCCGGTACGGCGCTTCGATCGGCGATCAAGTGGGGCGGGGCGACTCTGGCTGCGATGTTGGTGGCTGCGATGCTGTGGCCGTCAGTGCGGCAGCAACCGATCGCAACATCTGCATCGTCGCCCGAGGCCCCCACGCCGATGTCATCCACGCGGCAACCGACGCCTGCGCCAATCGTCGCCGCTCCTGGCAGGGCGCTGGAGGTGTCGTCGGCCCCGATACAGACCGGCGTGCCGAGTGCGACTGCGGAGACTGCTTCCGCGCCGCCTGTGGCCAGTCCCGGCGCCCCACCTGAGACTACCGAACCTGGCCTCTTCACTGTGTGGATAAATGCAGGCGGAAGCGATGCCCGGATTGCCAGCGAGTTGGCGCGCGCAATCGGAGGCGGTGGCGCCGCCGCACGCGCTGTGACCGCGGCAACAGCAGTCGATGCCGTCGAGAGCCTTCGAGCGCCACGGAGTCTGGCGATCGCGCAATATGAGGCGCTGCGCGCCGCACGTCAGACTGCGTCCGCGCCGCCGTTGCGCGTCCTGGCACCGCTGTATGCCGAAGAAGTCGTCTTCATCGTTCGAGCCGATTCGCAGCTGAAGTTCATTCACGAACTGCGAGGCCGGCGGGTCAACATCGGCTCGGCTCGTGACGGAAGTTCACAGACCGTCCGAGAAATTTACCGGCAGATGTTCGGCACCGCCATGACGGAACCGTCTCAGCTCGGCAAAGATGAGGCTTTAGCGGAGCTCGTCGGGTTCCGGTCGATAGACGCGATGGTGCTCGTCGAGGCACAGCCATCTGCTTGGCTGGCGTCTCTGCACCCGAATACCGCGCGCGGTATTCGGCTGCTCAGGCTCGATCGGAAGCAGCCGGAAGACCGCAGAGTGCTCCAGGAATTTCAGACGTCCGTTTTGCGTAGCGGCCCAGGGATAAAAAGGGGCGAAGGCATTCCGACACTGGCAACCATGTCTTACCTCGTGGTGTCAGGCAAGGACGATGCGGATGCGAAGCAACTGACGGACATGGTCCGCGCGCTGTGCCGCGAATTGCCTCGCCTGCGAGCCGGCGGGCATCCGAAGTGGCGCGAGCTGCAGCCGTCGGTGAATCGGGACACCGGCTGGCCCGTGGTGGCAGCTGGGCAATCAGCGCTGAAGAGCTGCGTATCCGATCGTCCCGCACCCACTTTTCGTCGAGCGCCGAGATCTCACTCGAAGCGATAAGGCGAGAGGAGAAGAATTCCCAGTCACGTAACGCGTGCACCTGCACATGCCAGCTGACGTGCGCAGTGCGTCATTGGCGGCGATCGCGCTGCTGGGCAGGCGTCTATCGCATTGCATTGGGCCAGCGCGGTGTTCATACCGCTGCTGCTGGGCGTCATGTTCAGCTACGTGCGGTCGCCATGCGCGTGCGGTATTCGCCAATCCGGCGCCGAACACGCTAGCCAGTCGTCGTAAGCCATTGGCCCCTGGCGGTATCCGCAGAATCCACAAGCGCGGTCTAGACTCGGGGATGACCACGATGCAATGGAACTCAGACCCCGAAATCCTTGGGCCACTCGACGCCGCAGCGGTGCGTTGCATCGCCGGTGACCTGACCGACAGGGACGCCGCTGCTTCAGCCTCCGTGCCCGTGGAGGTGCTCCGGGTCCGGGTGGCGGAGATGGTCGGCGTCGATCTCAGGATGACGTTGGTGGAACTGGATGCCCTACCGCTTGGCCGGCGCCGCAGGTTGGCGGAGGAAATTGTCGAGAAGACCGAGAGCCAGCGGGAAGCGGCGCTCCTGGACAACGTCGAGTCGATCGTGCCGAAGCACCCGCATCCGCACCTCACGGTGGTTCCCAACGAAGAGCCGGGTGACGAGCCAACCGAACCCGAGCGTGCCTGACGGGCGCGACGCGGCGTCAAAGGCTTTGTCGATGACTCGTCTGGTCATCTTCGGGTCTGGAAAGAATTGTGATTGACCGGGGCGAGTCATGAGCTCGATCGGCATCCGGGAATTACCAACCCGCTTTTGCAGCATCTTGCGTGGCAGAGCAGCACATCGGCGCGAATCCGCAACGCATGCGAAACCACATCCGGGTGCCGAAGAGTCCGTTCACTCGGGCGCGACATCTGGGGTGTCCGGGCGCGACATGTCCGGGTGGACACCAACAACCTATTGAACTTTCACGCCTAGCGACTGCCGCCCACAGCCGGCGAGCTGCGCCAATCCGGGGGCGTCCGCAACTGGCGGTCCCGGCCACAACGCGACACCCACGAACGTCTGCTGACCGCGCATTCCCGTTGGCCCATACGGCCGACCAAGGGGACCTGAAGCTGCCTTGGCATAGCGTCGACCGCCGAAGCGGGCGCATCTGCGTTGGGCTTGGATGGCTTTCAGCAAGATCGTGATCTGACGCGCACCTCTGTTCGCCAGCAAGCGGATCCAAAGCGTGCTATTTACGCTGGACTCCGAGAGTGGATTGGCGCGTGCGACTTGGCGTTGACGCCGTCGCGTCGCTGCAGGCTGCAAGAAACGCTTCGCACGAAGGCGGCAAGGTACGGTTGTGCTTCTTGATGATCGAGACGGGACGAGAGAAGGCGGGGTCGTCAATCGGCCGGCACTTGATTCCCGCCTCGGCTCGAATCTCTCGCGCGGATCCTGGAAGAATCGTCACCCCCAAGCCCGCGCGGACCATCGCAACCGCCGTCATCATGTAGGTGGTCTCGCAAGCCAGCACAGGACGTCGCCCGAGCGACAGGAAAGCGGCGTCGACGACGGCGCGCACGCTCGTGGCCGGGTCGGTCAGGACGAGCGGCAGGTCGACGATGCTCTCGATGCTGAGCTTGCGACGACGCTCGATCGGGTGGCCCGCCGGAAACACCAGGCACAGCTGGTCGTGCCACTGGTGCAGCACGTCGAGTTCGCCGTCCGCCACGACGCCGCCGGTGATTCCGACATCCACTTCCTCGTCGCGCACCAGCCGCATGACTGCGCTCGCAACGGCATCGCGCACCACGAACCCCAGCCCCGGGTTGCGCCTGCGGCTCTCAAGAATCACGTCCGGCAGCAGGCTGGCTGCAAAGGAAGGTAGTGATGCGACACGCACCGTGCCCAGGCGCCCCGCGCTTTGCGCGTGCGTGTCGACGACGACAGCGTCAATGTCTTGCAAGGTGCGCTGCAGCAGCGGCAGCAGTTCGCGACCGATGCGAGTCAGTTCGACCGAGCGGCTGTTCCGATCAAGCAGGCGGCTCTTGAGCGACTCCTCGAGCTTGCGGATCTGCACCGTCAACGCCGGCTGCGACAGATGCAGCAGATCGGCGGCGCGCGTGAAGCTCTTCAGCTGCGCGACCGATACGAACGCGCGAATCTGTCGGAAATTGAGATCCATAACACGATGTTATTTCTGCAATCCAATCAATTCAATTGTCGTATTCACGGACCACGCCTACTCTTCGGTCCATAGACCTCCGGCGCCCGCGATGCGCGAGCCGAGGGGCAGGTTTCAAAACCAATGCTGGAGACAACGGCCATGCTGCTGCCATTGCCCATACTGGGCGTCGTCACGATCGTCGTGCTGCTCGCCGTCATCATGACCAAGCGAATGTCGCCGCTGATCGCGCTGATCCTGATTCCAATCATCGCGGCGCTCGTCGGCGGTTTCGGCCTGGGCACCGGCAAGTTCGTGATCGACGGGCTGAAGAGCCTCGCACCGGTCATCGGCATGTTCGTGTTCGCCATCCTGTATTTCGGCGTCATCACGGATGCCGGCATGCTCGACCCGATCATCGACCGCATCCTTCGCACGGTGGGCACGCGACCGACCCGCATCGTGATGGGAACGACCTTGCTGGCCCTGTTGATTCACCTCGACGGCTCGGGCGCAGTCACCTTTCTCATCACCATCCCCGCGATGCTGCCGCTGTACGAGCGCCTGGGCATGGACAAGCGCATCCTTGCAGCCGCCGTATCGATGGCCGCCGGGGTCAATTTTCTGCCGTGGACCGGTCCCATGATCCGCGCCTCGGCGGCGCTGAAATTGCCGATCGGCGATATCTTCACGCCGATTGTTCCGGTCCAGGCGGTCGGCCTCGTCTTCATCTTCTCGGTCGCCTACTGGCTGGGTCGCCGGGAAGAAAAGCGGCTTGGTCTGGCCGGCAATGTGCAGCTCGACGTCGTCGTGCAGCATCAGCTTACCGATGCCGAGCGCGCCTTGCGCCGGCCGAAGAACTTCTGGATCAACCTGATCCTGACGATCGCGGTACTTGGAACGATGGTCGCGATGGGCGAGAAGATTCCGCCCGCAGTGATGTTCATGGTCGGGACCTGCATCGCGCTGCTGATCAACTACCCCAACGTCGACATGCAGCGCATGCGCGTGGATGCGCATGCCAAAGCCGCCCTGATGATGGCCGGCATCCTGCTCGCGGCCGGCGTATTCACCGGCATCATGCAAGGCACCGGCATGTTGAAGGCGATGGCGCAAACAGCCGTGCACTTCGTGCCGGACGGCATGGCGTCGCACATTCCGTTCGCGCTTGGCCTGACCGCGATGCCGCTGAGCCTGTTGTTCGATCCCGACTCGTTCTACTTCGGCGTGCTGCCGGTCGTGGCCGAGGTCGGCAATCAGCTTGGCGTGCCATCGTTGCAAATCGCACAGGCCGCGTTGATGGGGCAGATGACGACAGGCTTCCCGGTCAGCCCGCTCACACCCGCGACCTTTCTGATCGTCGGTCTGGCCGGCGTCGATCTCGGCGACCACCAGAAGTTCTCGATCCCTCTGCTGTTCGGTGCGTCGATCGTGATGACACTGGCGTGCGTCGTGTTCGGCGTGTTTCCGCTGTAGTCGTTGATTTCGGGAGAGCCATTCATGCGGACCATCAGACTCGGCGCCGGCGCCGGCTATTCGGGAGATCGAATCGAGCCGGCGCTCGAACTGGCCGAACACGGCAAGCTCGACTACCTGATCTTCGAGTGTCTGGCCGAGCGCACCATCGCCCTGGCGCAGCAGGCCAAGCTCAAGGACCCCGAGGGCGGCTACGACCCGCTGCTCGAGGCGCGCATGCGAGCGGTGCTCGGCGTGTGCGCTGCCAAGGGGATTCGCATCGTCACGAACATGGGCGCGGCGAATCCGGTGGCGGCGGCCCGAAAGACGGCCGCGATCGCCGCAGAACTGGGCCTGCGTGGTTTGAAGATCGCCGCGGTCACCGGCGACGATGTCCTCGACGTGGTGCGCCAGCAGAACCATCGCCTCGAAGAGACCGGCGGTACGGTGGCTGACTTGGGGGACAGGATCATCTCGGCCAACGCCTACCTGGGCGTTGCACCGATCTGTGAGGCGCTCGCACAAGGCGCACAGGTCGTGATCACCGGGCGGGCCGCCGACCCGGCGTTGTTCATGGCACCGCTCGTGCACGCGTTCGGCTGGCCACTCGACGATTGGACGCGCCTGGGTCAGGGCACCGTGGTCGGTCACCTCCTCGAATGCGCGGGTCAGATCACCGGCGGCTATTTCGCCGACCCGGGCTTCAAGGATGTCGAGGGCCTGGCGCGGCTCGGCTTCCCGATCGGCGAAGTGTCGGAGAACGGTGACATCGTCGTCACCAAGGTTGCCACCGCGGGCGGCCAAGTCACCGCGGCGACGTGCAAGGAGCAATTGCTGTACGAGATCCACGATCCGCAGCGCTATCTGCAGCCTGACGTGGTGGCCGATTTCAGCGAAGTCGAGGTCGAAGAGATTGCGCCCGATCGGGTGCGCGTGACCGGCGGCCGCGGAACGCCGCTGACCGGTTTGCTGAAGGCGTCGGTCGGGTATGTCGACGGCTATGTCGGCGAAGGGCAGATCTCGTATGCGGGTCCCGGCGCGCTGGGCAGGGCGCGGCTCGCGCTCGACATCGTGCGGGAGCGGCTGCAGCTCACCAAGGTTCGCGCCAGCGAACTGCGCTTCGACCTGATCGGCGTGGACGCGCTGCACGGCAGCGATCTGTCGCGCCGCGCGCCCGAACCGTACGAGGTGCGCATCCGCGTGAGCGCGCGTACCGAGACCCGCGCCGAAGCGGTCCGCGTCGGCAACGAGGTCGAGACCCTCTACACCAACGGACCGGCCGGTGGCGGCGGTGCGACCAAGTCGGCCCGCGAGATCGTCGCGGTGCAGTCCGTGCTGCTGCCGCGCGAACTCGTGCAGACCGCCGTTCAACTGATCGAGGTGGCCTGACATGAAACTGCGCTCGCTTGCTCACTCCCGCACTGGCGACAAGGGCGATACCTCGAACATCTCGGTGATCGCCTACGACGCGCGCGATTTCGATCGTCTGCGCCGAGAGGTGACGCCTGAACGCGTCAAGGCGCATTTCGCCGGCATCGTGCGAGGCGAGGTGACGCGCTACGAACTGCCGCGCATCGGCGCACTCAACTTCGTGATGAAGCACGCGCTGGGCGGCGGCGTCACGCGCTCGCTCGCGCTCGACGCACACGGCAAGTCGCTGAGCTCGGCGCTGCTGGATCTGGAACTTCCCGACCTTCCTGCCGACGCATCGGCCGCGGCGGGCTGAGGAATCTTGCTTCGAACATTTCCAAAGGAGACCCCGATGACCTTCCGACGTTCGACGTACCGCCGTGCTGCGCTCCACGCAGCGCTCGCCCTTGCCGCCTGTGCATTGGCGAGCCCCGTGTTCGCACAGACGTATCCGGCCAAACCGATCACGTTCGTGGTGCCGTTCGCGGCCGGCAGCGCCACCGACCAGTTGGCGCGTGCGCTGGGGAGCTCGATCACCCAGGAAACCAAGCAGGCTGTGGTCGTCGACAACCGGGCCGGCGCCAGCGGTGCGCTCGCCGCGCAAGGCGTCGCCAGGGCGGCCGCCGACGGGTACACGGTGCTGATCACCACCAACACGACGCAGGCGGCCAACGAGCACCTCTACAAGAAGCTGTCGTACGACCCGGTGAAGGACTTCGCGCCCGTCACCGGTCTGGGCAAGGGCGGGCAGGTGCTGGTCGTGAAGACCGACTCGCCCTTCAAGAACGTCGCCGACCTGGTGAACAAGGCCAAAAAGGAACCAGGCAAGCTGACCTTCGGCAGCGGCAGCTCGTCGAGCCGCGTGGCCGGCGAAATGCTCAAGCAGCTGACCCACACGGACATCCTGCACGTGCCCTACAAGAGCAACCCGCTGGCGATCACCGACCTGCTCGGCGGCCAGATCGACTTCATGATCACCGACGCGGCGACCGGCGTGCCGCAGGTCAAGGGCGGCAAGCTGCGCGCGCTTGGTGTCTCCACCACCCACCGCAACGCGATGCTGCCCGAGGTGCCGACGATCGACGAGGCTGGCGTGAAGGGCTACGACATGGGGTACTGGTTCGCAGCCTACGTTCCGGCCGGCACCCCAGCGCCCGTGGTCTCCCGACTGCGCGAGCTGCTCGTCGCGGGAACGAAGAATGTCGCGGCAAAGAGCTTCTACGAAAGCACCGGCTCGGACGCGTGGACCACCAGTTCCGATGAACTCGCCAAGTTTCAGCTGGCCGAGGCTCAGAAGTGGGGCAAGGTGATCAAGGCCGCGGGGATCGAGCCCGAGTAGGTCGCTTGGGCGGCGCCACACCGAAGCGCCGACGTTTCACACACAACGTTTTTGCGGCGGCTGTCAGGTCGTCGTGCGGGCGCAGCCATGCCCGGCAGTGGCTGCGTCTTCGACAAACCATGCCGTCAGGAGACATTCATGCTCGATACGATGATCGGTCGCTGGCCTGCGACCGGAGTTGCCTTGGCCGGCACGGTGGCTGCGCTGCTGTCGGCATGCGGCGGAAGCGATGACACGGCAGGGCCGGCGGCGACCCCGCAGATGACGCTCACCGTCACCGCGACGGAAGATTTCCCGGGCACCTACGGCAGCGTCGGTGCCTATGAGAAGGTCACCGGCACCGTCGCCGGCGAGGTGAACCCGAAGGACCGCCACAACGCCATCATTCAGGACCTGGCGCTGGCGCCGGTCAATGCCCGCGGCATGGTCGAGTACAAGGCCGAGTTCGTGTTGATCAAGCCCAAGGACATGAGCAAGTCCAACGGCGTGCTGCGCTACGACGCCCCCAACCGCGGCAACATCCTGACGCTGCTCAACCCGACGACGACACCGAGCGATGCCGAATATCTCGAACGCGGCTATTCGATGCTGTACTCGGCATGGCAGGGCGATGTCCCGAAGTCGAGCCCCGCGCGCCTGACGCTCACGGTTCCGGTGGCCAAGAATGCCGATGGCTCCTCGATCACCGGGACCTACCGCTCCGAGCTGATCATCTCGGCCGCGACGCCGGTCGTGACGCTGCCCAACGGTGTCTTCAACGGCAGCATGATTCCTTACGCGCCGGTGAGCCTGGACAACACGCTACCCGGCTACACCCTCACCAAACGCGTCAAGGAAACCGACCCTCGCATCCTCGTGCCGGCCAGCGACTGGAAGTTCGCGGACTGCAACGCGACGACCAATCCCTATCCGGGCACCGCTGACGGCACCAAGGTCTGCGTGAAAGGCGGGTTCGATCCGAGCTACCTGTACGAGCTGGTCTACGTCGCCAAGGATCCGAAAGTGATGGGTGTCGGCCTGGCCGCGCTGCGCGACATGATTGGCTTCTTCCGGAATGCAGCCGCCGACGCGGCCGGCACGGCCAACCCGCTGGCCGGCAGCGTCAAGTACGCCATCGGCCAGGGCACGTCGCAGTCGGGCAACGCGATGAAGACCTTCCTGCACCTCGGCTTCAACGAGGCGCTCGACGGCGGCAAGGTCTTCGACGGCCTCTACGCGCACGTCGCGGCGCGGCAAACCAACATCAACACGCGTTTCGCCGTGCCGGGTGGTGGCGGCGCCATCCGCACCGATCACACGGCGTTTGGCCAGACGGCGCCGCGCGGCCTGGCCGCCGACTATCGGGATGACGTCGCCGGACGCACCGGTGGCGTGATGGCGCGATGCACGGCGAGCAACACGTGCCCGAAGTTCTTCCTTGGTTTGTCGGGGACCGAGTTCTGGCAACTCCAGGGCTCGCCGGTGTTGACCGACGCCTATGGTGTGAGCGACATCGCACAGCCCGACAACGCGCGCATCTACTACTACTCGAGCACGCAACACGGCGGCAATGGCGGCGTTGCGAACATCACCTACGCGCCTGCCGTCGGCACCTACCCACTCGGCACGGTGGCGCAACACGTCGATACCTTTCGCGCGCTGTTCATCGACCTGGAAGACTGGGTCGTCAACGGTATCGCGCCACCCGCGAGCCAAGTGCCTGCGATCGCCAACGGCACCTTGGTGCGGCCGAGTCAGGTGAGCTTCCCGATCATGAAGGGCGTGACGTGGCCGATCGCCGGTGTCCAGACCGCCATCCCCGATTTCCAGTACCTGGCTCGGTACAACAGCTTTTCGCTGCTCGACTTCGGCCCCCAGTACCTCCCTCAGGATGAAAGTGGAATCGCCACGCAGCTGCCGCCGTACTACACGGGCAAGGACTACGCGATCCTGGTGCCGCAGGTCGACCCCTCGACCGGCAACACGACCAGCGGCATCCGCAGCGTGGCCGTGCAGGCGCCATTGGGCACGAACATCGAGTTCAACCCGATGAGCAATCCGCTCTTCAACGAGAACGTGAGCCTGACGGGCTCGTTCATTCCGTTCCACAAGACGGAGGCTGCGCGCGCCGCGGCCGGCGACACCCGGCCATCGCTGGAGTCGCTCTACGGGACACAGACGGGGTACGTGGCTGCGGTGACAGCTGCGGCCAACGACCTGGTCGCGCGGCGCTTCCTCCTCAGGCGCGACGCCGACCGAATCATCAGCGACGCCGCTGCAACGCCAGTCTTGCCATAGCGTCAAGGTGGCACCGCGCGCGATGAGGCTCAGCACGGCGCGTGGCTGTGCGGCACGGTTCTCGGCTCGACCGGAATGGCGCTGCATCACAAGCTATGTCACACGCTCGGCGGCAGCTTCAATCTACCTCACGCTGGCACCCACGCTGCTGATGAATTCGCCGTCGATCTAGATGTTGGTGCTGGACGGGATACGGCTGGGCAGCAGGTACTCGTAGGGCCGCGTGCGCGCCGCGTTTCGCTGCTGGATCGTGTTCTCGATCCCGGCCAGCGCGGCGCGGAAGCGATCCAGCGGTCCGCCAGCGCCTGCGATCGCCGGGTCGAGCAGCACCGGCGGGTACGGGAAGGCATTGTCGAGGTAGGTGCCGAGCATGCGGTAGTACACGCCGCCGAGGATGTGGAACAGCAGGATCTGCTCCTGTGCCGACAGCGTTGACGGCAGCATCTGCGCCCAACTCGTCTGCGTCTGCCCCGCGGCTGCAACGGGCGCTCGCACCGCGCCCATGCCCGCACTGAAAGGGGCGTAGGTCATGATCGAGGATTGAGGGAAGTTGACCGCCGCGTGCTGTGCGCTGGCGTTGAAGATGATGGCCGTGACGACGGTGGCGAGCTGGCTGCGCATCGTGATGGCTTTGAAGCCCTTGATCCTGCCGCTCGTAGCCAGCTCGGCGGCCCAGGCCTTGAGCTCGTAGTCGCCGGTCACGTCGCTGTCGCTGGCGTAGTACACGGCGACGTAGTCGCCGACCCATCGCGCGATCGCGTTCCAGATCAGCAGCGCGTCGTCGCGGTAGGGGTAGTCGGGCAGCTGGTCGGCGTTGTCCACGCCGCGTGCGCTCAGGTCATTGGGCAGCATGTTGGCGTAGAAGTCGTAGGCCAGCCGGTCACGCCCGCATTCGGCCTGCAGCGTCTCGATCGGTGCCGCCAGGATCGCATCGCCCGTGGTGAGCGGCGCCATGATGATCAAGGTCGCCGCCTCGTTGATGAACATCGCGCCCTCGAGGTGCGGCGCGAGGAGCCGGTTCAGCGGATGCGCGACCGCGAGCTGACGCTGCGTCGCCATCGCGAAGGCCTCGGACATCAGGTGCGTGCGGCCCAGGTGCACGAACATCTCGTGGTAGTTGAAGTCCGCGACCTGCACCGCGGTCTTGGCCGATTGCCAGGCCCAGTAGGCCGCGGTGTCGCTCGCGTCGTCGACGCGCAGGAAGATCGGACTCAGCGCAGGATCCTGTCCGCACTGGATTGCCACCGGCACCAGCGAGCGGCCGCTCTTGGGCCGCGCGAACAATGCGATCGGCGCATAGCCGTAGCCCGTGCCGGTGAGCGGCTTGTTCACCGGCCCGGGAGGGGCCATGCCGCCCAGGCCCTCGTAGTCGAGCAGATAGAGCCGGCCCGTGCCGGCGGCCTCCAGCAGGCTGTCATCAAAGCCCATCGCCTGACGGTATTGCACATCGTTCAGTGGAAACTTGGCCGGCAGCGAGAGCACCTTCTTGATGAGCATCGGGTTGGGTCCCCCCACGCGCATGTAGGCGAACAAGTCGTTGTCGTGCAGGGTCTGCGCGACCGCAGGCCTCTCGATGGTCACGAACAGGGCGTCGTACTGCGCCACGGTCTTGCTCGAATTGCTCGGCGTGCCTTGGACCAGCAGGTCGTGGTGAATCTGCGTGAGTTGCGTGCCGATGTCACCCACCGTGCCCGCAAGACTGCCGAGCAAGGTCAGCACAGCCGTCGTCAGCGTCGTTTTACCGGCGTTGGCGGTGGCCAAACTGTCGAAGCTGGCCCGGGCCGCGGCGAGCTGGCTGCGCAGGTTGGCCAGCGACTGCAGATAAGCTGACGCCTGCGCGCTGGTCGCGAACGAGGCCGCGAAATTGGTGACGGCCTCAACCGCGAGCGTTGCCGTCTTGAGTTGGTGCTCGAGCGCCGGCAACTCGCCGGGCGGCACCACGGCCGCCATCGGCACGCCGGCCAGGTTGATGTGCGACTCGGTCCAGAGGTAGATCGCCTGCTGTGCGACCAATCCAAGCCGGCGCGCGGCGGCAGTGATCAGATCGACCTTCTGCGGCAAGGTTGGCTTGAATACGGGCACCGCCGCCGACGCGCTGGACGGTTTGCCGGCCAGCAGGCCCAGACCGCCCGCCGAGGCGGACCATTTGAGAATGTCTCTGCGCTTCATTGGTTTCCTTGTCTCCGCGAATCTGAACGAAGCCTATCCAAAAACAAGCAAAGGAACTCCCCCGGGTCCGCGACACGAGGCACGCCTCGCCGCACCGCCGAAATTCCGTTCGCGAGCGACAGCGACGCTGTCGCGGGGTGCGGTCAGCGTCATGCGGCGTGCTCGACTACTTCGCGGCGCGTTTGAGGGCTTCGACCTTGTTCAGGTCAAGGCTTTCGACCGCGACCTTCAACGCCGCCGCCTCGACCTTCTCGCCGCTGGCCTCGACCACGACGCCGTTGCCGAGCAACACCATGTACTCGCTGCGGGTGCCATCCTTGCGCTGCTTCTCGTGGATCGTGCGGTTGCCGGCTTTGTACGTCTTCTCCACCTCGGTCGGCGTCTCGCGGTCGGAGGTGATGTTGGCCCAGCCGGCCATGGCCGCCATCCCGCCCAGACCGCCGAGATCGGTGACCGATAGATGCAGGCGCTTGTCGCCAGTCGCGTACTCCGCTTTGGCCGACGAACCACCGAGGCCGGCGACATCGCCGCCACCCGACTCGATCGACTCGCGCTTCAGTTCGCCGATCCCTTCGGGCAACAACGCCTTCAGTTCAGCGGCGGCAATCGGCGTCGCGTTGGTCCCCGTCATGGCACCGAGCATCGCGCCGGCGGCCTTGCCGGCGGCGGCCGGGTCGCCGGATTTGCTGGCCTCTTCCATCCTCTTGGCCATTGCCTCCATCTTCGAACTGTCGATCTTCAGCTCGCCACCGGGGGTAGTGATCGTCACGTCCGGGCGGCCCTTGCCACCGAACACGCCGCCGCCACTCCCGAGCTGCATGCCTTGGCCGGGCAAGAGGGCCGCCGAAACCGCGCCGAAGACCACCGCCGCGACGATGCCGCAGACGATCACCACCGCGGTGTAGGCGCCGGCCTTTTCGGGCGGGCATCTCATCATCACCGGCACACCGGTGTAGATCAGATAGATCGAATAGAGCGCTGCCAGCAACCCCAGTATTGACAGCGACGGGATCAGCCCGAAAATGCCACCGACGAATCCCGCGGTGCTGCCATATGCGACCAACTTCAGTGCGTTGATCTGGCTCTTGGTGCCGTTGAAGGTCGGCGCGAGCGCATCGACGATCAGCGCGAGTACGAACACCATCACAAGCGATAGCACGAAACTGACGATCATCTGCACCAGTCCGGTCAGGATGGGCACACGCACGCTGAAGCCGAACCCGCCGGCGCCGATCAGTGACAGGCCGACGAACGCGGCGACCGCCGGAATCGCAGCCAGGTAGATCAGGTAGTCCTTGTAGATCGACGCCGTGTCGCCACCCTCGGCGGCGATGATCGGCCAGGCCGCCCTGGGCTTGAGCAGGATGTCTTGAACGCGTTGAATCAATGACATGAGACGGCCCTCTGTGGTTTTGGAAGCGCGGTCGCGCGCCTGCGATTCTGAAGGGTCGTCCCGCACCGCGCCACTCCCCGCGCACCCTTGGCTCCGCCGCGCGCGAACCGCCTGGTGAGAAACCGAGTCGCCCCACCGATCTGAACAGATCTCGAAGGTCTGTAATGGACTCTGAGGGATCGAGCCGTTGCCGGCCTACGGCACGGCCTATCCACCTCCGCTTGACGAGGCTTGGACAAAGCTACCGCACCGGGGAACGAGGCAGTCGCGAACGCACCCATTCGCGCGCCAATTCGAGGGCGAACGCATCACGGTCCACGACAAGCAGTTCGAAGCCCACCTGGGCGGCTTTCGGCGTCGCTCAAGCGGAACGTCCGGCAACAATGAGTCCACCATGTGCTGAACCTGAGCCATGCTGGACCACCAGCGCAGCCCATCGTCGATCAGCAGCACCAGCGCTCGCGCCGCACTGACCTGCTGGATCATCAGCTTGATACTGATCAGGGGTTCAACGGCGCATCACTTCTGCCGGACACGCAGCTTCCAGTCGGGTCGGATGTAGTGGCAGGTGTAGCCGTCCGGCAGTCGTTCCAGATAGTCCTGGTGCTCCGGCTCGGCCTCCCAAAACGGGCCTGCAGCCGCGACCTCGGTCACCACCTTGCCGGGCCACAGACCCGAGGCCTCGACATCGGCGATCGTGTCCAGAGCCACCCGCTTTTGCTCGTCATCGGCATAGAAGATCGCCGAGCGGTAGCTCAGGCCACGGTCGTTCCCTTGGCGATTCAAGGTGGTCGGGTCATGGATCTGGAAAAAGAACTCGAGCAGCTTGCGAAAACTGATCCGCTCCGGATCGAAGACGATCTCGATCGCTTCAGCATGGGTGCCGTGATTGCGATAAGTCGCCTTCGGCACGTCACCGCCCGAATAGCCCACGCGTGTGGAGATCACACCGTCGTAGCGCCGGATCAGATCCTGCATGCCCCAGAAACATCCTCCGGCGAGGATCGCGCGCTGTTCGCTCATCTGACGTTCTCCACTTGATCGAGGTAGGCACCGTAGCCTTCGGCTTCCATGTCGTCACGGTGGACGAATCGCAGCGAAGCCGAATTGATGCAGTAGCGCAGGCCGCCGCGATCAGCCGGGCCATCCGGGAACACATGGCCGAGGTGGCTGTCGCCATGGGTCGAGCGAACCTCGGTGCGGACCATACCGTGGGCGGTGTCATTCAGCTCGTTGACGTGGGCCGGAACGATCGGCTTCGTAAAGCTCGGCCAGCCGCAGCCCGACTCGAACTTGTCAGACGAGGCGAACAGCGGCTCACCCGAGACGATATCGACGTAGATGCCGGGCTCCTCGTTGTCGAGAAGGGCGCCGCTACCGGGGCGTTCGGTCGCGTTCTGCTGGGTCACGCGGAACTGTTCCGGCGTCAGTGCGGCAATTGCTTCGCGGGATTTGCGATATTCGGGCATGTGCATCCTTTCAAGGGGTCGCGAAGGGCGCTTTTGCGCTTCATTCGCTGGGGTCAATTTGGTGTCGCGAACGGCGATTGTCAATAGAGCTCGGATCCTTGGTCGAGTGGGCTCCTGTTTTCTGACGACCCGATTCCCGTTGCCGGTGGCGATACAGACTGCATGCCCGCAAGGCGAACAACGCGATCCCCGCCAGCACGACGCTTGAGCGCAGCTTAGAATCCAAACTCTGCAGGAGAGCGCCGGGAAGCATTTCCCGGCCACCGAAGGCGCAATCTCCCATGAACGCTCAGGTCCCGTACTGCACACCACCATCGCCGTCTGGAGAGTCGTCACGCCCGTGACGCGCCGAAGGAGCAAGGCCCGGGTTGACGCCCGCGGCTGAATCTCTCAGGTACCGAGGACAGAGGGAGCGGCAACACGCATGGCACGAGCCATGCGGAAACCATCCTTTTGGAGCTCTTCATGAAAATCATCGTCCTCGGCGCCGGCCTGCTCGGCGTCACCTCCGCGTACTTCCTGCGCCAGCAGGGTCACGACGTCACCGTCATCGATCGGCAAGCGACACCGGCCGCCGAAACCAGCTTCGCCAATGGCGGGCAGATCTCGGTCAGCCACGCCGAGCCATGGGCCAACCCGAGTGCACCGCTGAAGGTACTCAAGTGGCTCGGCAAGGAAGACGCGCCTCTGCTGTTCCGCATCCGCGCCGACATGCGCCAGTGGCTCTGGGGCCTGCAGTTCC
>JBDUAG010000263.1:0-5671 GCA_040004785.1 Burkholderiales bacterium
TCGTGCGTGATGTCGATGCGCGTCGCGCCGGCACGCCGGGCGTTCTGCAACAGCTCGGTGACCAGCGTAAAGCGATCCGTGAAGGCGTAGCGCTGATTGCGCAGCGCGCCTTCTTCATTGATGCGAACCTGTATGTGCATGACTTTCTCCTTGAATGCAGGCAAAGCTCGGCCCCTGGCGGGGCCGGCTCGCCTGCGGGACATGACGATCAGCTCGAACGGCTGACCGACGGGGTGAACAACTGGCCGGCGCCGAGGGCCTCGACCAGGCTGTGATCGATGAACTCCCACGGCAGCAGGTGCTGGGTATCCATGGCTTCTCCCTGGGCATCGAGGCGCTCGACCTTGAAGCCCATGAGTTGCCAACGGACGCGGTAGCGGAGTCGGTCCGCGCCGGCGATCACGAAGATGCGACCAGGCTGGCCGGTTAGGACTTCGCTTTCCTTGACCAGGAACTCGACGTCTTCGGGTGCGGTCACGGCGAGCAGCGGTGTGCTCTTGCTCAGGCGGTGCAGGTTGGTTTGCATGGCGCCGCCCTCATTCGATGACGCTGGGGTCTGCGTCAGTCTGTGAGCCATCGGGTTCGATGGACGCAGGGCGGCGCTGCTCGGAGGTCGCCTCGGCGGCAGCCAGGCAGTCGGCGTTGATCGCACTGGCCTGGTGGCGCTGCGCTTCTTCCAGCATCAACGCGTCGTCGTAGTCCATGCGTCCCGCGACGCCGTAGCAGACGACGACAAGAAGCAGGCACAGGAAGTCCTTGATCGTGGACATGGGTGTTCCTCGAAATGGCGGGCCCGCACGGGAAGTGCCGGCCCGGTGGGTGGGTGGAATCAGGCGAACAGGTCGCCATGCGTCGCCATTCGCTTGAGCTGCTCGTTGATCCACTGCGGATTCGCTGCGAGGCGTGTTTCAAACCACGAAGGGTTCTGAGCAACGGACTCGCGCACCAACTGCGGATAGCGTTCCAAGGTGGCGTGTAGCCAGGGCCGGACGCGACTGCGAACGTGGTCCCTGATTTCCTCGGCGTCGGTCAGCCCGCAATACGCGATGGGCGACAGCGGGCTGCACCCGACCACGCGCAGGCAGTTGACGAACGAGAAGGGCAGGGCATCCTTCTCGCGCTCGGTGAAGACCCAGCGCAAGGTGTCGAACTTCTCTTCAAGTGGCGTTGCAGGATCGGCCAGGTGGCTGATCTCCTGCAGCAATCGCCAATGCAGGAAGACGACGTCTTCCTCGCTCCAATCGACGGGCGACGCGTCGTCGTCGAGTGGGTCTGTGTTGACCGCAAGTGCGGTCGGCGCGGGAGCCGGTCCTGCGAACGCGGGCCGAAACACGCTGAGCAAAGCGCTGGATGCGATGTGCATCGTTGCCTCCATGAAAAATCGAAGGCAACGCGCAGCACGGCTGAGGGCGTTTGCCCTCAGGGGGTGATGAAGCGCCGGCATGACGCCGACGTGAGAGAACTCCTGGGCTGGCTTGGACGGCGCGTGAACCGCCAGGATCGGTGTGCCAGCTACCGATCGACGAAAGCTTTGGAGGGGAGGGTGGAGCCGAGTGGCCGTGCCCTCACCTCGAAAGCTCGCTTCGACGGCGCTATGGAACGGCCACCTTGGGCCGTGCTGTCGCTACGTTCGAGTGGCGACCGGGCCGACGATGGCCGGCGTGCACGTGCTCGACGAGAAAACTCCAGGGCTTGCCTTGTTTGAATGCAGGGCCAGCTACTGCATGGCGCGAAGGTAGCGGTGTGTCGATGCGCGGTCAACAGCGCAAGCGCCCCAATCGCTGGCCGATGTCGAAAGGGCCTTCAACTGGCGACCAATCCGCGTGGCGATTGCATCGGTGCCTGCGCACGATGGTGCTTCGTCGCGGCTGAACGGAGCACGGGCATGGCGGAACTACAGATCGTCAAGATGGACGAGGGCGGCGTCAACGCCCGGATCATCGCCAAGGAGACGAAGACCGACTTCCGGCGCGTCGAAGCGGCCAGCCTGAAGATGCCGGCGCGCTTCACCAGCGCCGAAGGCAAGCGCTTCTTCGTTCGGCTGTTCAACACACTGCAACTCAATGCGCACTTCATTTCGGTGATCGCGCGCACACGGCTGGACCACGACGACATCGCCAAGGTGGAGACCGCCATTCGCACGCAGATGGAGGCGGTGACCGAAAACCTGAACAAGGCCATTGACGGGGCCGAGGCACTGTTCAAGGCAAACGGCATTGGCAGCGCGGCGACCTACGACACCGTGCCACTCGACGTGCAGGTCGGCGTGCTCTCCTCGAATGGACGCCGCTTCCTGGAGGTGCTGGGCAAACTCGACCAACTCATGCCACTGCTTCAGACACTGGAGATCCACGAAGTCATTTCGACCCAGGCGGTGGACATCCAGCGCGCGGGCTTGAAGCGCCAGGTGCGTGATGTGGCCAATGGCACGCGCAACTTCGCGATGGGTCTGCGCCGGCGCATGAACGCACTCGGCGGGCGCGACAGCGGTGATGGTGCGTCGACCGATGCCGGTGACGAAACTCAGCTGCTTGATGAAGGAGCGTCGACCGAGGTTCCAGCCGAGGCGATCGGTGAAGCGGCTGCGCTCAGCGTGTTTGATTCCGAAGTCAGTCAGGCCGCATAGCGCGCGATCCCGCCAGGCCCGCGCTTCGGTGAATGCCACCGACAACCGCCGGCTGTGCCCGGTGTTTTCAACGAGATCCGTTCGGCTGGGCTTGAGCGAGCTCAGGTCGCCCGGTAAGGTGTCAGCGGGTCGCACGCCGATGCGATCTGTGCGCTCCGCGCACGCCCGTCGCCCACTCGACGGCGTCGCAGTCGATACCTGCCTTGCATTGCTCCGCCCCTGCCAACCATCCACCAGTGCGTTGCGCTGCGAGCCAGAGCTGAAGAGTTTCCCTTTGATCCCGGATGTGGAACAAGCCGCCTGACGGCCGGGCCCACCCGCTTGCCTCTCCTGACACCGTGCGCCCGGAACGCCCACGCGTGTCGTTGGCTGTTCGGCGTTCCTGGCGGCCCGCGTTTCCCTGACCCACGTAGCCGCGAAAGAGCAGGTCATGTCCTTTATCGGCGCCAGCCGCCACAAGGCCAGATCATGCGCAAATCGACTTCCACGTCCGCCGTCACGGCGGCGACCATTCTTCCATCACGTCCCGCGCCCGTACTTCCTGATACCGGCTTTTTGCGGCAGCCACAGGTGCTCGCGTTCGTGCCGTTCTCGAAGTCCACCTTGTGGCGACGCATCCAGGCGCGCACCTTCCCGCAGCCTGTGAAGCTGTCGGCACGGATCACCGTGTGGAGAGCCGAAGACATCCGAGGCTGGATCGCGTGTCAGACGCTGTCGTCGTGATAGCCGGACTGCTGCGTGCATGAGTGCGTAGCGGTACCCTCTGATGCTGATGACGCAGATGCTTACGAGGTGTCACGTCGACGGCGCTCCTGCCGCGTCAGAATGACAGGACAGATATGGTTTTGACGAGTCTCCGCAAGGATGCGGCACTCGGCGTCCGGGTTTGGTCTGTTCCGGCGGGCTTCGAACATTTCGAGGCACGATGGAAATGCCACAAGCCTACGCGGTGAGTCGGCAGCAAAAGTCTTGCGGACGGTGCGAGCCACCCGAGACCAGGAATGCCAGCCCCCAACGGACTGCGAGCATGAATCGGTCGTGGCGTTCCCCCATCGGTGCTGCAAGTGCAACCCGGAGGGGATCGGCTGATGAGATGCCCGGGCGCGACTTTGGTGTCGATGGCAGATTGCCGACAGTGCAATGCGCACCGTCCCGCGAACCTGTCGGGCTGGTACCGAAACCCCCCGCCTTTGCTCCCGGTTTTGCCTGGCGACTTGAGGCCAGGCACTGGACGATTGAGGTGTACCACGGTCTTCGCTGCGGAAGGGGAACTGCGTCATGGCAGAGGAACCAGAACCAGAATACGGCACCGACTCTGCGGCGCATTCCGTGGCGATGCTCAAGGCGGTCATCGACGGCGCCACCTACGAAACGGTCGCCACACAGTTCGGCGTCACGCGCACGGCGGTCGAGCGGCGGATCAAGTCGCTGGCCATCCACTTGAGCAAGGCCGGCAGCATCAACGGACTGAATGCGCAAGGCGCCGCGTTTGTGCGCCGCTTGCGGCAGCACCGCGAGGCCATCCTCGCTGCGCTCCCAGGGTTCGAGCCACCGGCGCCTTTCGGGCCTCGCGAGACGCGAGTAGTGTCGGGCGACGAAATCGCCCAGGCCGCCCAGCGCATCAAGGGTCGCAGCCAGTGGCCGTGGCACGACCTGTCGCTGTTCTATATGCTGTTTGCGACCGGTGCCCGGCCGTTAGAAATCGCACGTCTCGAGGTTCGCGACTACCTCGACGCCAGTGGCGATGTGCGCTGTGAGTCCGCGCTGCGGGCCGAGGCAGCCATCACCGGCAAGGCGCGCCCGCTGTACTTCCATTGCACGCGACTTGACCAGGCGTTGGCGCCCTACCTGCAGGAACGACTGGACCGTCAGATGGGGCTCGGCGAGGCCGGCGCCTACCGAGGTCTTGACCCTCTCAGCCGACTCTTTCTATCGCAGGTGGGCGAAGGATTCAGGATCACACCGTACGGTAGCCCTGGGCAGCAACGCTTCCTGTGCCGACCGATTCTTGAAACCTACCGCAAGCTGTTCCGCTATGCGGAGTTGCGCGACGTGACGCCGCTGTCGGTGCGTCACACCGTGGCCGCGAGGCTGTACGCGCGCGGCGCGGACGAAGAGCAGGTCGGTCTGTTGCTGGGCATCAGCGACCGAAGTGCGGTGCGAGAATTGTTCCCTCGCCCGAAGCCGATGCTGGCGCAACTGGTCGATGAATTGATCTGAACGCCGATGGACACCCAGCGGCTGGCAATCAAGGGCAGCGTGCTGGCGGTGGATGATCCCCGCCTGCAGGATGCGCTCGCGGCCGTCTACGAATCGCAGGAGCGGCCTCGATGTCTGTGCGTACCTGGCGGCATCGAGATGTACGTGGCCCGGCATCGGCAGTACGTCGTCAAGCGAATGCCGGACACGGGCAAGCAGCACCACCCGGGTTGCTCGTCCTACGAACCCGACCCGCAGGAGTCCGGGCTGGGTGAGTTGATGGGTGAGGCCGTACTCGAACGCGAGACCGGCCAGATCGAATTGCGCGTGGACTTCCCGTGGACGCGCTCTTGCGGCCGAGGGGTCACGCGCAGCGAGCCGCGCGAAGTGGCCGAGGTCGGCGCGGCGCGGCGGCGGATGAGCTTGCGGGCGCTGACCCACTACCTGTTCGAGCGCGCCGGGTTCAACCGCTGGAGCCCGGCCATGGAGGGCAAGCGCAGCCAGGGCGTCCTGCACAAGTATTTGCAGGAGGCGGCGGAAGACCTGACGGTCAAGGGGGTGGCGTTAGCCGATCGCCTGTACGTGCCCGAAGCGTTCAGCGAAGCGACACGCTTCGAGGCTGCCCAGCGGCGTCGGACCAAGCTGGCAGTGCTCAGGCCTGACGATGTGCAAGCCCCGTTGGCCATGGTGCTCGGCGAGTTCAAGGCGGTTGATTCAACAGCGTCGGGAAGCCGCGTGTGGATCAAACACATGCCGGACGCGCCGCTCCTGGTGGCGAACAAAACCTGGGAGCGGATGGTGCGCGTGTTCGCGCCGCTGTTCGAGGCCAGAGACGCCGACTCCGGG
>JBDUAG010000264.1:0-5667 GCA_040004785.1 Burkholderiales bacterium
CCACCTTGCCGGCGATCATCACGTCGGTCGCGCGCTTGATGCCGTCGACCAGCGACTCGCGGCAGCCGTACAGGTTGTCGAACTTGCTCTTCGTGACGCTGTCGTTCACGTTGATCGCGCGGAACGGCAGCGTGCCCTTCGCGCTCATTTCCTTCAGGCGGTGCACGCCGGTCGTCGTCTCTTCGGTCACGCCGATGATCTCGGCGCTCTTCCTCGTGTACCAGGTCGCGTCTTCGGCGAGCTTGGCCTTGATGCTGGCGAAGAGGCACGTCTCCTCCTCGCTCGTGGGCTTGGAGAGAAGCGAGGCATCCTTCTCGGCGCGCTTGCCGAGATGCATCAGGAGCGTCGCGTCGCCGCCGTCGTCGAGGATCATGTTCGGGCCTTCGCCCTTCTGTCCCTTGGCGCCGAATTCGAAGATGCGGTGGGTGTAGTCCCAGTAGTCGGCGAGCGTCTCGCCCTTGTAGGCGAACACCGGCGTGCCCTGTTCGGCCAGCGCGGCGGCGGCGTGGTCCTGGGTCGAGAAGATGTTGCACGAGGCCCAGCGCACGTCGGCGCCGAGTGCCTGCAGCGTCTCGACCAGCACGGCGGTCTGGATCGTCATGTGGATGCTGCCGGTGATGCGCGCGCCCTTCAGCGGCTGCGATTTCGCGAACTCACCGCGAATGGCCATCAGGCCGGGCATCTCGGTTTCTGCGATCTTGATTTCCTTGCGGCCCCAGGCGGCGAGGCTGGCGTCGGCAATGGCGAAATCGGCGGTGGGTTTGAGGACGGCGTTCATATCGGGCTCCAAAATTTGAAGGAACTCGCACGCGGCCACCGAAGGGAGTTGGAACTCACCCACGAGGTCGAATCGTGCGGGTGAGCGCGGTTGCAATCTGCATTCCGAGCCTGGGGCCACGCGGGGTGGACCTTGCAACGCTCCTCGGAAAGAGCTGCGATTGTAGACGGCTCGTCGAAGCAACGCAAAAGCCTGTGCAAGACTCGCGGGCATGACCGTGAAGTCTCTTGCAACTGCGCCCCGGCCCTTGGCCGATCTGCCCGAAGCCGACGCGCGCGCCGTGATCGGCGTGCTGACCGACATCGACGACACACTGACGACCGACGGCGCGATCACCCCCGACGCACTGGCCGCGCTGGCCGGACTGAAGGCGGCCGGCCTTCACGTGATCGCGATCACCGGTCGGCCGATGGGCTGGAGCGAGCCGTTCGCCCGTTCTGTTGATCAGGGAGGCTGGCCGGTCGACGCGATCGTGGCTGAGAACGGCGCCGTCGCGCTGTTCCGCGAAGGCGAGGCACTGACGGTCGAGTACGCGCAGGACGAACCGACCCGCATCCGCAACGCGCAGCGGCTGCGCGACGTCGCCACACGCGTGCTGCGCGAGGTGCCAGGTGCGACGCTGGCGCGCGACAGCGCCGGCCGGGTGACGGACATCGCCATCGACCACCGCGAGTTCGCGCGACTCGATCAGACGCAGATCGACGCGGCCGTCGCCGTGATGCACGAAGCAGGCATGAACGCGACCGTGAGTTCGATCCACATCAACGGCTGGTTCGGCGAGCACACCAAGCTCACCGGAGCGCGCTGGATCGTGCAACGATTGCTGTCGCAACCACTCGACGCGCGGCGCTGGATCTATGTCGGCGACTCGACCAACGACCAGCTGATGTTCGGCCACTTCCCGCTCAGTGTCGGGGTGGCCAACCTGCTGGACTTTGCCGATGCACTGACCGTCTGGCCGGCCTACATCACCGAGGCGGCGCGCGGCGCGGGCTTTGCCGAAGTCGCCCGCACCTTCACACTCGCAGACCACCGAGGAGCCCGCCCATGAGATCGATCACCACGCCGCGCTGGCGGCATGCCCTGACCTGCTTTGCCCTGTTCGCACTGAGCGCCTGCGGCGGGGGCGGATCGGGCGAGCATGGAGTCGTCTTCATCGACGACCCGGTCACGGTCTCCGGCACCGCTGCGAGCGCGCGGCCGCTGAGCGGCGCCAGCGTCACGCTGAAGGACGCGAGCGGCCAGAGCGCCACGACCACCACCGATGCCAATGGCCGCTATGCAGCCGCGCTGCCGAAGAGCTTCGCCTGGCCGGTCGTCGCGCGCGTCTCGGGCGGCACGCTGGGCTGCGGCACACGCAGCGGCTGCACGCCGAGCGCCAACACGCAGTCGTATGTCGGCGTCGCGGCCGGCACGCCCGGGCTGAGCAAGACCCTGAACCTGACGCCCATGTCGCACGCCATCGTCAGCGCGGCGACACGCACCGATGCCGATGCGCTGTTCGCCACACCGAGCTCGCTGAGCCTGCTCAACCCGCTCGACCTGATCGATGCGACCTTCACCGTGCTCGACTGGCTGCTGCGGCTGGACCCGCTGGTGCTGATCCCGCGCGACATGAACTTCCTGAGCGGCGATTTCTCGACCACGCCGCTGGACCCGCAAGACCTCGTGCTCGAAACGTTTCAGCAGGTGCTCGCGGCGCTGCTGCTCGACCAGGGCGCGTTCGACCTGCTCGTCACCACCAGCCCGACCGCGACTACCGCGCCGCCGGCACCGCTGTTTTGCGATGTCGCCGGGCACTACCAGGGCAGCATCGCGGGCAGCCGGGATGGCACTTGGGCGGCGGATGTGGACGCGAGCACCGGCGTCGTCACCAACGCCTCGCTCGATGGCGCCGCAGGCCTCGGTGCGCTCACACGCACCGGCCTGGGCGAACAACGCGCCAGCGTGACGCTGGCCTTCACGACGCTGACGCAGTTTCAGGGCAACGTCGATGCCGGCGCCGTGATGTCCGGCTCGTGGAGCGACCCACTCGGCGCAAGCGGCAGCTTCGTCGGCCAGCGCATCAGCGTGGCCGCCACCTGCCACTGAGCGGAGTCAGGACGCCGTCAGAGCACTGTCCGGATCAGCGGGCTCATCGCCGTCATCGTCGCGGGGCCGAAGATCGTCGCGAACGCCACGTCCTTCGCATCGCGCCCGGCGGCGATGCGCACGAGCTCGTCGAGCGGCGACATGCGCGTCGCATCGAACATCACCCACCGGCCGCCCACGTAGGCCTCGAACACGGCGTGGAAATCGGGCGGCGGTTCATCGAAGCGCGCATAGCCGACGACCAGGCGCGCCGGGATGTTGAGTGCACGGCAGAAGGTCACGGCCAGGTGCGCGAAGTCGCGGCACACGCCGGCGCGCTGCACGAACACGTCGAGCGCCGTCGTGGTGGCTTGCGACGAGCCGATCAGGTACTCGACGTTGTCGTGGATCCACCCGCAGATGGCCTCCACCCGCGCATACCCCCGCGGCAGCCCGCCGAACATCTTCTGTGCCGCGCGGCTGAGGTGGTCGGACTCGCAGTAGCGCGTCGGCATCAGGTTGTGCAGCAGTTCGTCGGGCAGGTCCGCGATCGCAACCTCGGCGGCCATTCTGTCCAGTACCGGCGGCGTGCGGCTCACGCGTGCCGTGTAGCGCAGCTGGAGCGAGCCGGCCTCAGCGTGCAGGCGCAAGAAGCGGTGATGCAGGGTGGGGTCGGCGTAGACGTGCTGCTGCAGCGCCGGCGTGATCTGCAGCGACTCGCTCAGCACTTCCTGGTCCATGCCCCGCAAGGCATGAATCTGGAACAGGAAGTCGGTCGGGCCGGCGACGTCGTAGCTGAGCGTGCAATCGACGTCGAAGGTCTTGGATGGTTGGGGGGTGCCGTTCATCGTGCGATTGGAAGCCTCGGCACGCTGGCGAGCCATCGGCGCCGCACCCTTGCGCCTGTAGGACGGAGGCGTGTGCAAGACTCCGACCCGCACTTCGCTTCGCCTACTTCGCCCGCCTTCATGACCGACCCCGCACCGCGCGTCTCCCCGCCGCTGCCCACGCTTACCGTGGCGTTGGCGTTGGCGCTTGCGGCGGCGGTGTCGCTCGGTCTGGCGCGCTTCTCGTATGCGCTGCTGCTGCCGCCGATGCGCGCCGACCTGGGCTGGAGCTACCTGACCGCCGGCGCAATGAACACCGTCAACGCCGCCGGCTACCTCGTCGGCGCGCTGCTCACGCCGGCCTGGTTTCGGCGCTTCGGCGCGTGGCGCACACTGATCGCCGGTGGCACCGGTGCCGGTTTGCTGCTGATCGCGCACGGCCTGGTCAGCGGCGACGCCGCGCTCTTCGCCTTAAGGCTGCTAACCGGCGTCGCCAGCGCCGCGACCTTCGTCGCCGGCGGCCTGCTCGCGGCGCGGCTGGCGAGCCAAGGCGAGCCGCGTGCGGCCGGGCTGGTGCTCGGCATCTACTACGGCGGCACCGGTGTCGGCATCGTCGTCTCCGCGCTGCTGGTGCCGCCGCTGAGCGCGCGTCTCGTTCCGCACGCGTGGCAATGGGCGTGGATGGCACTGGGCGCCGCAGCGCTGTTCGCCACCGGGTTGTCGGCATTCGCGACCCGCGCGATCGACCCGGCCGGCGCCGCACAGGCTGCGCGCGCCCCGTTCGAATGGCGGCGCTTCGGCTGCGGGCTCGCGGCGTATTTCCTGTTCGGGCTGGGCTACATCGGCTACATGACCTTCGTCGTCACGCTGCTGCGCGAGCAGCATCTGGGTGACGGGCTGATCACGGTGTTCTACGCGCTCCTCGGGCTCGCGGTGATCGCCTCGTCGTGGCTGTGGGCCGGGCTGCTGGAGCGCGAGCGCGGCGGCGGCGCGATGCGGCTGCTGAACGCGCTGCTCGCGGTCGCCACCGTGTTGCCCGTGCTGAGCGCGCGCCCGGCGGCGGTGTTCGCGTCGGGGTTGCTGTTCGGCGCGGTGTTCCTGTCGGTCGTCGCCTCGACCACCGCACTGGTGCGCCACAACGCGCCGCCGGCCGCGTGGCCGGCCGGCATCAGCGCGTTCACGATCGTGTTCGCCGCCGGCCAGATCGTCGGGCCGACGCTGGTCGGCTGGGTCGCGGATGGTGCCGGCGGCCTGCGCACCGGGCTCGCGTGCTCGGCGGCGGTGCTGCTGCTCGGGGCGCTGCTCGCCTGGGGGCAGCGGCCGCTCAATCCGCGAGCTTGAGGAACGCGCGCAGGCGCTGCAGCTCGTCGGCCAGCGCGGCGCGAAACGCCGCATCGCGCGGGGCGCGGCCGCTCTGGTAGCCGATGTCGCTGACCAGCACGCCGTTCGCCACAGAGAGGTTGCCCCAGCCGATGACCTGGTCGCGCCACAACAGCGGCAGCGCGTAGTAACCGCGCACGCGCTTCGGCGCCGGCGTGTAGGCCTCGAAACGGTAGGCCCAGTCCCAGAAATGCTCGAAGCGGCGGCGATCCCAAACGACCGGGTCGAACGGCGCAAGCAGGCGCACCGCGTCGTCGGATGCGTGGCGCTTCGAGGCCGGGTTCTCGGCCGCGGGCCAGAACCACTCGATGCCGTCGACACGCGCACTCGCCAGCCGCGCCTTTGCGCGCTTGAGCGCCGCGTTGCGATCGGCATGCCACTGCGGCGCACCACCGATCAGGTGGCTGACGAGTTGCCCGAGCGAGGCCGCCGGCAGCGGCGCGTATTTGTGCACCACCACGTCGATCAGCGCATCGAAGGCCGCGGCCGCATCGGGCGCGGCCGCGTGATCCTCCCGCGCTGCGTACAGTCGCACGCCACCCTCGCGCCGCGCGATGCGCACCATGCCGCGGTAGTGCATGCCGTCGAGCAGCTGCGTGCTCGCATTGCCGG
>JBDUAG010000265.1:0-5664 GCA_040004785.1 Burkholderiales bacterium
CGTGGCGCAGCCGGTGGATCTGCTTCTGGCGCGCGATGTGGCTGTCGGCGCGGCTGGCGAACTGGATGTCCTTCGTGCGCGCCATCACCTGCCAGATCGACTCGGGCTCGGTGGCCGACTGGTGCCAGACGTTGACGGCGAAGATCAGCGAGTCGCGACGCGGCTTGTCGTCGAGCACCGCCTCGATCGGCGTGTTGGAGTAGATGCCGCCATCCCAGTACGGCTCGCCGTCGATGCGCACCGCGGGGAAGGCCGGCGGCAGCGCGCCCGAAGCCATCACGTGATCGACTGCGAGCCGCTCGTTGCGGTTGTCGAAATAGCGCATGTGGCCGCTGCAGGCGTTGACCGCGCCGACCGTCAGCCGCGTGCGGCTCTCGCAGAGGTAGTCGAAGTCGACCAGTTCGGCAAGCGTGGCGCGCAGCGGCGCGGTGCTGTAATAGGCCGCGGCTTCGACACCGACCTCGGCCTTCGAATTGCCGAACATCGCCGTGCTCGGCGTGAAGAAGGCCGGAATGCCCTGCGTCACGGTGCTCATGTTGGCGAAGAGGCTGCCCATGCCCATCCAGTCGAACAGGCCACCCGCCGGCGGCTTGTGCTCGACCCGGGCCCAGAACTCTTCCAGGCGCTCCATGCGTTGCTCGGGGCGGTTGCCGCTGATCAGCGCCGCGTTGATCGCGCCGATCGACGTGCCGATGACCCAGTCGGGCTCGATACCTGCTTCATGCAGAGCCTGGTAGACACCGACCTGGTACGCACCGAGTGCACCGCCGCCTTGCAGCACCAGCACGATCTGGCCCGGCAGGCCGGGCGCGCCGATCATCAGGTCCGGGGCGCTGAGCTGTGCTTGAGTCGGCTTCTGCATGGCTGCCTTGCGGCCGCCGCCAGCGCGGCGGGTGGTCGCGGCTGTGTTCATGGTGGTCACCGTCATCTCCTCAGTGCTGTGTCCAGCCGCCGTCCATCGCGATGGCGTTGGCGGTCATCGATGCGGCGGCGTCGGAGGCGAGGAACACCGCGAGGGCGGCGAGCTCTTCGACCTTGACGAACTCCTTGCGCGGCTGGTGCACGAGCATCACGTCGCGCACCACGTCTTCGGGCGAGATCCCGTGGGCCTTGGCCTGGTCGGCGATCTGCTTGTCGACCAGCGGGGTCTTCACGTAGCCGGGGCAGATCGTGTTGCAGGTGATGCCGTGCTCGGCGACCTCGACCGCGACCGTGCGCGACAAGCCGACCATCCCATGCTTGGCCGACACGTAGGCGGCCTTGAACGGCGACGCGGTCAGGCCGTGCGCGGAGGCGATGTTGATGATGCGGCCGAAACGGCGCGCCTTCATCTCCGGCACGACGGCCTTGATCAGGTGGAACGCCGACGACAGGTTGATCGCCAACACGGCGTCCCACTTCTCATCGGGAAAGTCCTCGATCGGCGCGACGTGCTGGATGCCGGCGTTGTTGACGATGATGTCGATCTTGCCGAACTCGGCGCGGGCCAGCTCGGCCATCGCACGGATCTGTTCGGGCTGGCTCATGTCGGCGTTCGAGTAGCGCACCTTGACGCCGTACTGGCGTTGCAGCTCGGCACGCGTGAACTCGATTTCGTTCGCGTCGCCGAAGCCGTTGAGCATGACGTCGGCGCCCTGTTCGGCCAGGCCGCGGGCGATGCCGAGGCCGATGCCGCTGGTCGAGCCGGTGACGATGGCAGATTTCTGTTTAAGCATGATGATGAAGTCCTAAGCTTGCGGTTGAGGTTCGGGGGTGGTCGTGGAATCACTGTCGACTTCGCTGGTGCGCGTGAAGCGCAGGTGCGTGATGTCGGCCGAGAAAAACATGCTCCAGGTCCACTCGACCCAGATGCGGACCTTGCGGCCCAGCGTCGGCATGCGTGCAAGGTAGTAGGCGCGCCACAGCAGCCAGGCCGGCAGCCCAGTGAGGCGCAGGCCGAACAGTTGCGCCACGCCCTTCAGGTGACCGGTGGTGGCCATCATTCCCTTCGAGACGTGGCTGAACGCGCGTGTCGGCCGCCCGGCGATGCGTGCGACGATGTTGTTCGCCAGCGCCAGCGCTTCGGCGACCGCAAACTGAGCGGTTGGCGGCGCGTAGCCGGCGTCTGCACCGTTGCGCACGAGCGCGCAGTCACCGATCGCCCAAACGTTGCACAGGCCGCGCGCGCCGCGCACCGAAAGGTCGGGGTCGGTCTCGATGCGACCGCGCTGCAGCGCCAGGCCGAGGCGTTCGACGAGGGGATTGGGCCGGGTGCCGATCGTGCAGATGACGGTGTTGCCGGCGAGCTGGCGGCCATCGGCAAGCGTCACACCATCGGCTTCGATGCGCGACGCGCGGGCGCCGAGCTGCACATCGACGTGGCGCGACGCCAGCGAGCGGGCCGCAGCGCGACCGAGCGACTCCGGCAGCTCGAGCAGCAGCCGATCCGCGTCCTGAAGCAGCGTGACCTTCAGCTCGTCGCGGTTGACGCGCGGATAGAAGCGCAACGCACCGTGCAGGAAGTCGGCGAGTTCGCCTGCGACTTCCACGCCCGAGAACCCGCCGCCGATGACGATGAAGTGGCCAAGACGGCGGCGCACGGCGGGGTCTGTTTCGAGCTCGATGCGCGCGATCCGCTGGAGCACGCGGTTGCGGATGAACATGGCATCCCCGACGAGTTTGAGCGGCAGCGCATGCCGTGCCATTCCGGGCACCAGGTCGAGGTTGGCGCGCGTGCCGAAGGCGAACACCAGATGCTCGTACCCGATCGGCTGCGGGCCGGCGAGCGTGGACGTCGTCAGGCAGCACTGTTCCATGTCGACCTCGGCCACGCGGCCCATGATGAACTGGCTGCCTTTGGAGCAGCTCAGCATCTGCCGGATCGGCGCGACCACGTGCTCCGGAAACACCGAGGCGCCGACGACCTCGGCCAACATCGGATTGAAGGTCGTGTAGCTCTCCTCGCTGACGAGCACGACGCGGTGCCCGGGCGGCAGTTGCCGTTCGAGCGCACGCGCCAGCGTCGTGCCGGCAAAGCCGCCGCCGACGATGACGATGTTGTGTTCGGCGCGCGTATCAGTCGTGCTCATGGGGGCCACCGTGCGCTCAGCGCTGCGCGCCAACGAAGCGACGCGCGATCAGATGGTCAAGCGACAGGCGCCCCGGCCCGTGCAGCAGCGTGAGCAGCAGCAAAAGGCCCCACATCTGGTGGTCCTTCAGGCCGATCTCGCCGAGGTCGGGGTAGGAGATCACGGCGATGATGTTGAAGACGAACAGCACCGCTGCCGCGAAGCGCGAGCCGAGGCCGAGCACGAGCAGGACCGGGAAGAACAGCTCGACGCTGGTGCCGAGCAGCGCCGCAAGCTCGGGCGGCAACAGCGGGACGGCATATTCGTTCTCGAACAGCGACACCGTGCTGCTCCAACTGGCAATCTTGGTCAGACCCGACTTGAAGAACACGCTCGCGACGAGCACGCGGATCAGCAGGTCGACTGCGGGCGAGAGGGTCTGCAGGCCGCGCGTGGCGGCTTGTGCGAAACCAAGCGCCCTCGACTTGAGGCTGTTGGGCGCAATGGTTTCCATGGAGTGGGTGGAAGAGGTGGGTGGCTGGACGATCTGCATGGTCGGCTCCTTCACTGGATCAGGCGCGACGATCGGGCGCGGAACGGGCAGCTGGCCCGCCCGCAACCGCGTTCATCACTACTTCATCGCTGCCGCACCGCCGTGCTGGTTCGCGGGGTTGGTGGTGACCACGCCGCCGGCGATGCGCTCGCAGGTGCCCTTGGGCACGGTGATCCAGGCTTCTGAGTCGCGGTCGGCCTTGGTCGTGCCGGCGCAGGCGCTCTTGCTGGTGCCGCAATCGTTCTTGCCGGCCTTGACGATGCCGGCGCACTTTTCGACGTCGTCCTTGGCGGCGTAGGCGGTGCTCGCGGCCATCGACAGGCTCACGGCGATCAGGCTGGCCAGGCTGCTGGCGATGAGGGGTTTGCTAGCGTTCATTCGAGACTCCTTGAAGGTTGAGGTTGGCGAGGCGGCCCGCGCTTTGTGTCAAGGGCCGCTCGAAGACAAGTTTGGTCGGCACGATTCACGCGACCATCAACGAAACATCACGTTTTGCTCACGTTCGACAGCGGCGACCGACCGATCGAGAACATGAACGGCAAAGCGCGACTGGCCGTCCATCCAGAGCTGCTGATGGGTCCAGCCACCGAGCGCCGCGAGGTACTGGAATCGCTGGTGACCGTACTTGTAGGAGTTCTCGGTATGGATCGACTCGCCCATCGCGAACTGGAAGGCACGGCCTCGCACGGTGACGCGCTGTGTGTAGCAGCTCACCAGGTGCATCTCGACGCGCTGGTGTTCGGCGTTGAAGCGCGCCTCGTGGCGGAACGCGGACGGCGTGAAGTCAGCGCCGATCTCGCGGTTGATGCGCAGCAGCAGGTTCTTGTTGAACGCCGCGGTGACGCCCTGGCGATCGTCGTAGGCCGGGATCAGCACGGCAGGGTCGTGCGTCGTGTCGGCGCCGATCACCAGCAGCGCGTCGGGGCCTACGGCCTTGCCGATGCGCGACAGCAGGGCGACCGCTTCGTCAGGCGCGAGGTTGCCGATTGTCGAGCCGGGGAAGAACACCACGCGTCGCCCGCAGTCGAGCAAAGCCAGCTCCGGCAGCGACACGATGCGCGTGAAGTCGGCGACGATCGGCATGATCCGCAGCCCGGCGAAGCGTGACTGCAGCGCGTGCACCGACTCGGCGAGGAATTCCTCGGAGATGTCGATCGGCAGGTAGGCTTGCGGCGCGTCGAGTGCGCTCAGAAGAGTCGGCGTCTTGCGGCTGGAGCCGCTGCCGAGTTCGATCACGATCGCGTTCGGGCCGGCGGCCGCGGCGATTTCCCGTACGCAGCGCTCCAGGATCAACGTCTCGTTGCGTGTCGGGTAGTACTCGTCGAGATGGGTGATCTGTTCGAACAGTTCGGAGCCCCGATGGTCGTAGAGCCAGGTCGATGGAATGGCTTTCTGTCGCAGCGCGAGACCTTCCATCACGTCGCGCTCGAACGATGGTGCCGGGCGCGCCGCGGACGGCGACTGCACTCGCTCGGCCGATGGCGCGGCGGCCTTGGGGTGGTGCGGAACTGTCGATGCGCCGGGGCGCCGCACCGGGCGCAGTGCGATGGGAAGTGTCTCGTTCATGATCTGTCCTCCGCGAGCCGCAGTCCACTGAACTGCCAGCGTTGATGGGGTTGAAAGAAGTTGCGGTAGCTTTCGCGTACATGCCCGAAGGGCGTGACGCACGAGCCACCGCGCAGGACGAACTGGTTGCACATGAATTTGCCGTTGTATTCAGCGATGGCGCCGGCGGCCGGTCGAAAGCCGGGGTAGGGGCTGTACGCGCTCGAGGTCCATTCCCAGACGTCGCCGTAGAGCTGGCCCAGTGGTGCCTGGCGGCTGAGCGTTGACGGTTCGGGCCGAAGACGAGCGGTGTCGGCGAAGTTGCCGGCGACGGGCTGCGCCATGGCGGCGATCTCCCATTCCGCCTCGGTGGGCAAGCGCTTGCCGGCCCAGCGCGCGTAGGCGTCAGCCTCGCAGTAGCTGATGTGGCAGACCGGCTCGCGTTCCAGCCCTGCGCCCGCACCTGATGCCAGCCATCGGCGAGCCAGAGCATCGGGTTCTCGTAGCCGCCGTCGGCGA
>JBDUAG010000266.1:0-5662 GCA_040004785.1 Burkholderiales bacterium
CGATGCCGAGCGGGATCACGTTCGTCGCCTGGTCGAGCCGGGCCCTCAGCGAGGCGATCAGCACGCCCGCGGTGGTGCCGACGGCGACCACGCCGACCAGGCTGGAGGCCTGCGAGGTCGAGTAGCCGAGCGCGGCCGCGGCCCAGACCATCACGATCGCGCGCATGTTGCCCGAGACACCCCAGAACAGCGTCGTCGTGGCGAGCGAGATCTGGCCGAGCTTGTCGCTCCACAGGCGCGCGTTGCACTCCATGAAGTCGCGCGTCAGCAGCAGCGGGCCCTGCATCGGCAGCGGCGCTGCGTCGGTGCGCGGGATGCGCAGGTTGAACAGCGCCGCCAGCACATACAGGCCCGCGATGCCCGCCACCGCCATCTCGGGCGCGGTCGTGATGCCGCTGGCGAACCACGACAGATCGAACGACAGCAGGTGCCTCGAAATCACCGGGCCCACGAGCACGCCGCCCAGCACCGTGCCGAGGATGATCGACAGCACCGTGAGCCCCTCGATCCAGCCGTTCGCCTTGACGAGCTGCGAGTTCGGCAGCAGCTCGGTCAGGATGCCGTACTTGGCAGGCGAGTAGGCCGCCGCGCCGAGGCCGACGACCGCGTACGCCAGCAACGGGTGCACGCCGGCCAGCATCATCAAACAGCCGACGAGCTTGATCGCGTTGGCCATGAACATGACGCTGCCCTTGGGCCGGGCGTCGGCGAACGCGCCGAGAAACGGCGCCAGGATCACATAGAACAACGCCAGCATCGGCACCAGCGCGGCGCGCTGCGAGCTCGGCGCGTTGGCGATCTTGAGCATCTCGTACGCCGCGATGAACAGCGCGGCGTCGGCGAGCGAGCTGACGAACTGCGCCGCCATGATCGTGTAGAAGCCCTTTTTCATGCGCCGACCAACGCGCCGAAGGACCCTGTTTGTTGCTGCATGTGTCTCCTTGCGGCGGCGTTATAGCACGCGCGTCGTGACCCATCGCGAGGCGCCGGCCCCCGGTTCGCGGGGCGGTTCAGCGCTGGCAGAATCGCGCCATGCCACGCCCCGTCGAAGCCCTGATCCACACCGACGCGCTCGCGCACAACCTGAAGCGCGCCCGCACGGCGGCGCCCGACGCGAAGGTCTGGGCGGTCGTGAAGGCGAACGCCTACGGCCACGGCATCGAGCGCGCGTATGCCGGGCTGCAAGGCGCCGATGGCTTCGCGATGCTCGACCTGAACGAGGCCGAGCGCGTGCGCGCCCTCGGCTGGCGCGGCCCGATCCTGCTGCTCGAGGGCTGCTTCGAGCCGCGCGACCTCGAACTCTGTTCGCGCCTGAACCTGTGGCACACCGTGCACTGCGAGGCGCAGATCGACATGCTGGCCGCGCACAAGACGCACGCCCCGCACCAGGTCTTCCTGAAGCTCAACAGCGGCATGAACCGGCTCGGCTTCCGCCCGGCTGCGTATCAGCATGCATGGCGCCGCCTGAGCGGGCTGACGCAGGTCGACAGCATCGCACTGATGACGCACCTGTCGGATGCCGACGCCGCCGAGCCGCACGCCGTCACCACGCAGCTCGCCGTCTTCGAGGCCGCCACCGCCGACCTGCCCGGCGAGCGCACCGTCTCGAACAGTGCCGCGACCTTGCGCTATGCGCCGGGCGACGCGACGATGCGCGGCGACTGGGTGCGCCCGGGCATCATGGTCTACGGCTCCTCGCCCGACTTCCCGCAGCACAGCATCCACGACTGGGGCCTGCAGCCGACGATGAGCCTGCGCGCACAGGTCATCGCAACCCAATCGCTGCAGCCCGGCGAGCGCGTCGGCTACGGCAGCAGCTTCACGGCCGAGTGCGAGATGCTGCTCGGCGTGATCGCCTGCGGCTACGCCGACGGCTACCCGCGCGTCGTGCCGAACGGCACGCCGGTGCTGGTCGGGGACACCCGCACGCGCATCATCGGCCGAGTCTCGATGGACATGATCACGGTCGATCTCACGCCGGTGCTGGCCACTGGAACCGCGGCTGCCGTCGGCAGCGTGGCGACGCTGTGGGGCACGAGCCCGGGCGGCGCACTGCTGCCGATCGACGAGGTCGCACAGGCTGCCGGCACGATCGGCTACGAGCTGATGTGCGCGCTGGCGCAACGGGTGCCGACGCGCGCGGTGTGAACGCCATGCCGCTCGTCATCGACGAAGACGAGGTCGAGTTCAGCGCGATCCGCGCGCAGGGCGCGGGCGGGCAGAACGTCAACAAGGTCTCGAGCGCGATCCACCTCCGCTTCGACATCCGTGCCTCGTCGCTGCCGGAGCCGGTCAAGGAACGCCTGCTCGCGCTGCGCGACCAGCGCATCACCGCCGACGGCGTGGTCGTGATCAAGGCCCAGACCACGCGCAGCCAGGACATGAACCGCGCCGACGCGATGCTGCGACTCACCGAGCTCGTCAACAGCGTCGCGGTGCCGCCCAAGGCCCGCCGCGCCACCAAGCCGACCTACGGCTCGAAACAGCGCCGGCTCGAAGGCAAGGGCATCCGCTCCCTGATCAAGGCCGGGCGCGGCAAGGTCAGCGAGTGACGCCGCACTCACGCGCGGTCATTGCTGTTGTGCAGTGCTGCGCGTAAGCTGAGGCACCCACCCCGCCACGGAGCCCCGATCATGAGCGACCATGTCTACAAGCTGCTGGAACTCGCGGGCTCGTCGACCACGAGCATCGAGGACGCGGTCCAGAACGCGATCGCCAAGGCGCACGAGAGCGTTCGCAACATTCACTGGTTCACCGTCACCGAAACCCGCGGCCATGTGAGCGAGGGCAAGGTCGCGCATTGGCAGGTCACGCTGAAGGTCGGCTTCACGCTGGAATAGCGGCGCCACCCGCCCCCGGAGACTTCCTCATGAACCACGGCTTCGGTATCGCGACGCCATCCGAGCACAGCCACGCGCCGCGGCAGGCGCCGGTGCGCACGCTGATCGTCATCGACTCGGCCGGCGCGCGCATCGCGCGCCTCTTTCTGGCCGGGCGCGAGCAGGTCGGCGAACTCGATGCCGCGACCGAGGAGGTCACGCAGATGACGCTGGGGCTCGTGCCGGCGCACAGCGCGCTCGACCCCGCCTGGGACACCGCGCTGGCCGGCCACAACGCGCACGAGCGCGCCGCCGCCGAGGTCTACACGCTCGACGTGTAGCGGCGGTTTTGTCCACGCGGCGACAATGCCGCGCATGGCCAAGGACAAAGCGATCTTCATCTGCAGCGAGTGCGGCGGCACGTCCGCCAAATGGCTGGGCAAGTGCCCGAGCTGCGGGGCATGGAACACGCTGGTCGAATCGGTCGAGGAAGGCGTCTCGAAGAACCGCTTCGGCAACGGCTCGCGCGGCCTGGTCGCCAGCCAGCCGGTGACGACCCTGGCCGAGATCGAGGCCAGCGACGTGGATCGGCAAAGCACCGGTGTCGAGGAGCTCGACCGCGTGCTCGGCGGCGGCATCGTCGCCGGCGGCGTGGTGCTGATCGGCGGTGATCCGGGCATCGGCAAATCGACGTTGCTGCTGCAGGCCCTCGATTCGCTGGCGCGCTCGGTCAAGACCCTCTACGTCACCGGCGAGGAGAGCGGCGCGCAGGTCGCGCTGCGCTCCCGCCGGCTCGGCCTCGGCGGCTCCCAGGTGCGCGTGCTGGCCGAGATCCAGCTCGAGAAGATCGCCGCCACGCTCGAGACGGAGCAGCCCGCGGTCTGCGTGATCGACTCGATCCAGACCATGTACAGCGACCAGCTCAGTTCAGCGCCCGGCTCGGTCGCGCAGGTGCGCGAGTGCGCGGCGCAGCTGACACGCATCGCGAAGAGCAGCGGCACGACGATCATCCTCGTCGGCCACGTGACCAAGGAAGGCGCGCTCGCCGGGCCGCGCGTGCTTGAGCACATCGTCGACACGGTGCTGTACTTCGAGGGCGACACGCATTCGAGCTTTCGCCTCGTGCGCGCGATCAAGAACCGCTTCGGCGCCGTCAACGAGATCGGCGTGTTCGCGATGACCGAGAAAGGGTTGAAGGGCGTCGCCAACCCGAGCGCGATCTTTCTCTCGACGCATGGCGACCCGGTCGCGGGCTCGTGCGTGCTGGTCACGCTCGAAGGCACGCGGCCACTGCTCGTCGAGATCCAGGCGCTGGTGGATTCGGGCGGGCCGAGCCCGCGACGGCTCAGCGTCGGCATCGAGCGCGACCGGCTGGCGATGATGCTGGCCGTTCTGCACCGCCACGCCGGCATCGCCGCAACCGACCAGGACGTGTTCGTCAACGCCGTCGGCGGCGTGCGCATCAGCGAGCCGGCGGCCGACCTGGCGGTGATGCTGTCGATACAAAGCAGCCTGCGCGGCAAGCCGCTGCCGCGCGGCTTCATCGCCTTCGGCGAAGTCGGCCTGGCCGGCGAAGTGCGACCCGCGCCGCGCGGCCAGGAGCGGCTGAAGGAAGCAGCCAAGCTCGGCTTCTCGATCGCGATCGTGCCGAAGGCGAACGCACCGAAGAGGCCGATCGAAGGGCTGACGATCCACGCGGTCGAGCGCATCGAGCAAGCGATCGACGTGGCGCGGAGCTTGTGATGGCGTCCTGGGCCCGGTTCGCCGCCATCTCCGACATCCATGGCAACCTGCCGGCGCTCGACGCGGTGCTGGCCGACATCGCCGCGCAAGGTGTCGAAGCGGTCGTCAACTTGGGCGACATCCTCTCCGGCCCGCTGTGGGCCGCGGCCACCGCCAATCGGCTGATGGCGCTGCAGCTGCCCACGATCGCGGGCAACCACGAGCGGCAGCTGCTCACGCAGGATCGCGCGCGGATGAGCGCGTCCGATCGACACACGGCTGACGAGCTGCGCCCGCATCACCGCGAGTGGCTTGCGACACTGCCGGCCACGTTGCCGCTCGGCGACGAGGTGTTCTGCTGCCACGGCACGCCGAGCAGCGACCTGACCTACTTTCTGGAGACGCCTGTGCCCGGGTTCGCCGGTGTCGGCTCGGGCGCCAACGGGGTGCGCCCTGCCTCGCTCGCCGAAGCGACCGCGCGCGCCGGCAGTGCGATGCAGGGCGTCGAGCACGCACTCATCCTATGCGGACACACGCACAAGCCGCGCACGCTGCGGCTGGCCGACGGCCGGTTGATCGTCAACCCGGGCAGCGTCGGCTTGCCGGGCTTCGACGACGCCCACGGACATCCGCACGTCATCGAGAACGGCGCGCCGCATGCCCGCTACGCGCTGCTTGAGCGTGTCGCGGCGGGCTGGAATGTGTCGCTCCGGGCGGTCGCCTACGATTGGGAAGCGGCTGCGCGACGTGCCGAAAGCGAAGGTCGGGCGGACTGGGCGGGGCCGCTGCGCACCGGTTTCATGACCGTGATGGAAGGCGCCCGCGCGGGCTTGTCATCGCCCCGCCAGCCCGCACGTTGAGCCCAGGCCGCAAACCGCGGTCGACCCGATCGGAGACACCATGTTCAAACGCTTATCGATGCTCTGGGCCCTGGTCAAGGGCGACGCGCGGCTGCTGTGGCGCGCGCTGCGTCACCCGCTAGCGCCCGGCTGGCTCAAGCTCGGCGTGGCCGGCATCGTGCTGTACGTGCTCTCGCCGATCGACCTGATCCCGGATGTGATCCCGATCTTCGGCGTGCTCGACGACATCGTCGTCGTGCCGCTGGCGATCCGCTGGCTGCT
>JBDUAG010000267.1:0-5662 GCA_040004785.1 Burkholderiales bacterium
CCGCGATCTTGAACTTGCGCGGCAGGAACGCGAACTCGGGGTGCAGCGTGCTCCATTGGCGCAGCACTTCGCAATACGGCCGCGGATCCACGCCTTCATCGGCCGCGACGCCGGCGAAGCAGTCGCTGGTCGTGTTGCGGATGCAGTTGCCGCTGGTCTGGATGCCGTGCATGTCGACTGACGCAAGCACGTCCATCACGTCGGCGCTGCGCTCCAGCGGGATCCAGTTGTATTGCAAGTTCTGCCGCGTCGTGAAGTGGCCGAAGCCGCCGCGTTCGCTGGGCGTGCCGACGTCGACGCGATCGAACTCGCGTGCGATGCGCCCAAGCGCGCGCAGCTGCGTCGAATTCAGCTCGCCATACGGAACCGCCACGCGCAGCATCGGCGCGTGGCGCTGCACGTACCAGCCGTTCTGCAGACGCAGTGCCTTGAAGTCATCCTCCGGCAACTGGCCGCGCAGGTGGCGCTCCAGCTGATCGCGGAATTGCGCGGCGCGCTGGTGGACGAAGTGCTTGTCGAACTCGGTGTATTGGTACATCTCGGGTCACTCGATTCAATAGATCACTTTGAGGCCGGCCGTCACAAGCGACACGCACAGCAGCGCGCGCACCAGCTTCTCGGGCATGCGCTTGGTCAGTTTGGCGCCCAGCCAGATGCCGGGGACCGAACCGATCAGCAGCGCGCCGAGCAGCGTCCAGTCCACATGGCCGAGCGTGGCGTGGCCGATTCCGGCGACGAGCGTCAGCGGCACGGCGTGCGCGATGTCGGTGCCGACGATGCGGTGCGAGCCCAGGCGCGGGTAGAGCAGCATGATCATCGTCGCGCCGATGGCGCCGGCGCCGATCGAGCTGAGCGAGACCAGCACGCCGAGGATCAGCCCGCACGCGACCGTCATCAGCGGCTTGCGGTGCTCGGGGATCCACTGCTCCAGCCGCAGGCCGACCCTCTGCCAGACCTGCTTGTACGCGACCGTCACGGCCGTCAGCAGCAGCGCGATGCCGAGCGAGAAGGTCAGGGCGCTGGCCCAGCCCTTGGTAATGCCGGTGAAGTGCATCAGCGCCACGGTCGCGAGCGAGGCCGGGATGCTGCCGGCGAGCAGCAGCCGCGTGATTCGCCACTCGACGTGGCCGGCATCGTGGTGGGCAATCGAACCGGCTGTCTTCGTGATCGACGCAAACCACAGGTCGGTGCCGATGGCGATGGCCGGGTTCAGCTTGAACACGGTCAGCAACAGCGGCGTCATCAGCGAGCCGCCGCCGACACCGGTCATGCCGACGATCGCGCCGACGCCGAAACCACTCAAGATCGCAATCCAGTCCATGCAGAGTCCAAGGTAAGGTCAGGGAATGTACTGAGCTGTTATATATAAAGAAAGTACATTTTCGTTTGTCGCTTATCTGCTTGAGGAATAAGCTTGCTACGGGGGCAACCTAGAATTCGCCGATGACCGATCTGGGACTCACCCGCCGCCACTGGCTCGCGCTCGGCGCCGCCGCGGCGCTGGCGGGCTGTCAGACGGCGCCCAAGCCGGTGATCGCGGTGCCGCCGCCCGTGGTCGAGCCGCCGGTCGTGGCCAAGCCGGTCCCGCGGCCGCCCCGCATCGGCCTGGCGCTGGGCGGGGGTGCGGCCCGCGGTTTCGCGCACATCGGCGTGATCCAGGTGCTGGAAGAAAACGGCATCCGGCCAGACTGCGTGGCGGGCACCTCGGCCGGCAGCCTGGTCGCGGCGCTCTACGCCTCGGGTAAGAACGGCGCCGAGCTCGGCGCGCTGGCCGAGGCGATGGACGAATCGGCGTTCACGGACTGGGCGTTTCCCGGCCGCGGCCTGATCCGCGGGGAGGCGCTGGCGCGCTACGTGCGCGACCAGACCGGCGGGATCCGCATCGAGCAGATGCGCATTCCGCTGGGCATCGTCGCGACCGACCTCGACAGCGGCGGGGGCATCCTGTTCCAGGCTGGCGATCCTGGCGTGGCGGTGCGGGCGTCGAGCGCGGTGCCGGCGGTGTTCCAGCCGGTCAGGATCGGCTCGCACGAATACGTCGATGGCGGGCTGGTGGCGCCGGTGCCGGTGCGCTACGCACGCCAGATGGGCGCCGAACTCGTGATCGCGGTCGACATCTCGGCCGCACCGGATGGCAACGCCACCGGCGACGCGATGCGCATGCTGCTGCAGACCTTCGCGATCATGGGCCGCAGCATCAACAGCTTCGAGCTGCGCGATGCCGATGTGGTGCTGCGTCCGAAGCTGGCCAACGTCGGCGGCGCCGACTTCAGCGCCCGCAAGCGCTCCATCCTGGCCGGCCGCGAGGCGGCGCTGGCGCAACTGGCGCTGCTGCGCGAGCGCATCGCGGCCAAGACGCGTTAGCCCGAGGTCTGCCAAACTTCGCCTCCCGCCATCCACCTCAAGCGCCCATGACCGCGATCTGGAAGCAAGCCGTCTCCGTCGAGTCCCTGACGGCGCTGCACGTCGACACCACCGTACGGCACCTCGGCATCGAGTTCCTGGAGGTCGGCGACGATTTCATCCGGGCGCGGGTGCCCGTCGATACGCGCACCCGCCAGCCGATGGGTATCTTGCATGGCGGAGTGTCGGTGGTGCTCGCCGAGACGCTCGGATCGTGTGGCGCCGCTTGTGCAGCGCCGGCCGGCCATCGCGCGGTTGGCCTCGACATCAACGCCAACCACCTGCGCAGCGTCAGCGAAGGCTGGGTGACCGGTGTCGCGCGGCCGGTTCACATCGGCCGCAGCACCCAGGTCTGGCAGATCGATCTCACGAACGATCGCGGCCAGCCGACCTGCGTCTCCCGGATCACGATGGCGATCCTGAGCCCGGCGAGCTAACAGGACCTGCCTCAAAAACAAACGGCCCGGTGCGAACACCGGGCCGAAAGGTACCTTGAGGGGATCAGAGGTACCGAGGAGACAACCTTCAGGAAAGCCACCGGCATCGCCGGTGGCCCAAATGAGATGGATGCTTCGTCGGAAAGTTCAAGCGCGCGACAAATGTTTACGCGCTCCGACCCCTCGCTGGATCTCAGGCAGCGCGCTTGGCCTTGGTGGCCTTCGTTGCCTGGGCGCTGATCGCCTGGAAGTTGGCTTCAGCGACGTCGGTCGCTTGCTTGACAGCCTTCTGCACGCCTTCGAACGCGTTGTTCGCAGCGGCCACAGCCGACTTCACCAGGGCGACGGCGTTCTCGCTGCCAGCCGGGGCGTTCTTGACGGCGGAGTCGACCACCGACAGGAACTTGGCTTGCGCTTCAGCGGCTTGCGCTTCGGCAACCTTGCCGATGTCGGCGCTGGTGGAAGCGGCGATGTCGTACAGATGACGGCTGTAGGCAGCGGCCTTTTCGGCAGCGGGTTGCAGCAGGCCGGCTTGCAGGGCCATGAACTCTTGCGCGTCCTTGACGGACATCGCGGCCTTGGCGTTGTCGGCAGCTTCGCCGAGCGCGGCGCGTGCCACTTGCAGGTTCAGTTCGACGAGCTTTTCGACGCCCTCGAAAGCCTTGTTGGTCAGGCCGAGAAGGATTTCGACATTGGACTTGTGGGCGGTCATAACTTGTTCAGCGGTCAGCATGGGGAGTCTCCGTAAGGATGGTTGAGAAATCAGGATTTGTGGTGCTCTGTGCAGAAATGCTGCACTGCAACATGACTCGAAGTATACGAGCTGATCCAGGGATTGCAAGGAGAATTTGCTGCGCTGCAACAAATTAGCACGAACTGCGGTTCGCGACCCTTCGATCGTGGGCGCCGCGGGTGACATGCCGATGACGGCATGGCGGGCACAATCGGTTCCCACCCATGCAAGCCTTCTACGCCGATCAGTTCGTGCTGCCGCTGCCGCCGGGGCATCGTTTCCCGATGTCCAAGTACCGCCTGCTGCGTGAGCGGGTCGAGGGCGAGCCGGGTCTGGAGCTTCGTCAGGCAATGCCGGCGACCGATGGCGAACTCGCGCTGGCGCACACGCCCGGCTATGTGAGCGCGGTCGCAGAGGGCACGCTGAGCGCGGCGCATCAGCGCGAGATCGGCTTTCCGTGGAGCGAGGCGATGGTGGCGCGTTCGCGGCGCTCGGTCGGAGCGACGATCGCGGCCGCGCGGGCTGCGCTGACCAGTGGTGTCGCGACCAACCTGGCCGGCGGCACCCACCACGCAACCGCAGACAAGGGCGGCGGCTACTGCGTCTTCAACGACGCGGCGGTGGCGGCGCGGCTGATGCAGGCCGAGTGGCACCGCTCGCACCGGCAGCTGCTGCGCGTCGCGATCATCGACCTCGACGTGCACCAGGGCAACGGCACCGCGGCGATCTTCGCCGACGACCCGACCGTGTTCACGCTGTCGCTGCACGGGGCGAAGAACTTTCCGTTCCGCAAGGCCCTCAGCGATCTGGATGTCGATCTGCCGGATGGCTGTGGCGACGAGGCGTATCTCGACGCGCTCGACGGCGCCCTCGCCGAACTCTGGCGGCGCCACCTGCAAACACCGCCTGGGCTGATCTTCTATGTAGCCGGGGCGGACCCGCACGAAGGCGACCGCCTCGGCCGCCTCAAGCTCACCACCGCCGGTCTGGCCGAACGTGATCGCCGCGTGCTGGCGCAAACGCGCGAGCGGCACATCCCGGTCGCGCTGTCGATGGCCGGTGGCTACGGGCGTGTCATCGAGGACACGGTCGAGGTTCACCTCGGCACGATCCGCGCGGCCCTGGCGAGCTGGCGGCGATGGAACAATGTGCGCCCATGAGCAACGTGACGAGCGACGCGATCACCAAAGCCGCCCGCCCTGCGCCCGCCGCGCGCGGCCTGTTTCGCCACTTCGAGACGATCGCGACGCGCTGGTCCGACAACGACGCCTACGGCCACGTCAACAACGTCGTCTACTACAGCTACTTCGACACGGTCGTGAACCGCTACCTGATCGAAGCCGGCGCGCTCGACATCGAGCGCAGCGCGGTGATCGGCCTCGTCGTCGAGACGCACTGCAACTACTTCGCGTCGCTCGCGTTCCCGCAGACGATCGAAGCCGGTCTGCGCGTGGCTGCTCTCGGGTCGTCGAGCGTGCGCTACGAGATCGGCCTGTTCGCGGCCGGTGAGCCGCTCTCGGCGGCCTGGGGCCATTTCGTCCATGTCTACGTCGATCGCGAGACGCGCCGCCCGGTGGCGCTGCCCGCGCCACTCCAACACGCCTTGCAAGGATTGCTGTGACCGCTTCATCCACCTCCGCTGTCGAACAGGCCGCCATCGTCGACGCCGCCATCACCACGCGCCGCTCGCTGCGCGCCTTTTTGCCGACGCCGGTGCCGCGCGCGACGATCGAGGCGATCCTGAACGTCGCCGCGCGCGCGCCCTCGGGCACCAATACGCAGCCGTGGAAGGTCTATGTGCTGACCGGTCACGCGCGGGCCGAGCTCTCGCGCAAGATCATGGCGGCGCACAACGACCCGGTCGAACGCGCCCAGCACAGCGACGAGTACGACTACTACCCGACCGAGTGGAAGTCACCGTTCATCGACCGTCGCCGCAAGGTCGGCTGGGATCTGTACGGCCTGCTTGGCATCGCCAAGACCGACAAGCCCCGGATGCACGCGCAGCACGGTCGCAACTACGATTTCTTCGATGCGCCGGTCGGGCTGATGTTCACGATCGACCGGATCATGCAGCAGGGCAGCTGGC
>JBDUAG010000268.1:0-5660 GCA_040004785.1 Burkholderiales bacterium
CGCGACAACAGCTACAAGGCGCGCATCAAGATTCTCGTGAAAGCCGAAGGCGCACGCTTTGTGCAGGAAGTCGAGCAGGAATGGCGCGAGATCGTCGAGATCGACGGCGGACCGCACACGCTGACCCAGGCTGAGTACGACCGCGTTGCAGCGTTCTTCCAGCCACCGGCAATCGGCGATAACGGTGTGCAAGTCGAGTCGAGCCACGCCCCGGACAGCCCTGAATATGCGCGCTGGCTGCAACGCAACGTTGCTGCACACAAGGACACGGAACTGCGCGCCGTGACCTTGTCGCTGAAGCGCATCGGCTACGCGCCGGGCGATGCGACGCCTGAGCAGATGGAGCACGCGGCTGAGCTGGCCGACACGTTCAGCGGCGGTGAAATCCGCGTCACCCATGCGCAGAACCTGTTGCTGCCGTGGGTCCGCTCGGACCAGTTGCCGCAACTGTGGCAGGCGGCAAAAGCAGCCGGTTTCGCGCGCCCAACGATCGGCCTCTTGACCGACATGATCGCGTGCCCGGGCGGTGACTTCTGCGCGCTGGCGAACGCGCGCTCGATCCCGCTGGCCGAGGCCTTGCTGGAACGCTATCAGGACCTGGACGAGCTGTTCGACCTGGGCGAGATCGATCTGCACATCAGCGGCTGCATCAATTCCTGCGGCCATCACCACAGCGGCCACATCGGCATCCTGGGCGTCGATAAAGACGGCAAGGAGTGGTACCAGGTCTCGCTCGGCGGCTCCGACGGTTCGGCGCTCGCGACCACCGCCACGCCCGGCAAAGTGATCGGCCCGTCGTTCGCGGCCGACGAAGTCGCCGACGTGCTCGAAGCGGTGATCGACACCTACCGCGCGCAGCGCACGCCGAGCGAGCGCTTCATCGACACCATCAAGCGCGTCGGCCTCGACCCGTTCAAGGCAGCCGCGAATGCGACGCGCCGCAGCACGGCGCAAGTCGCCCACGGAACGACACCATGAAGTTCATCAGCGCCCACGACAAGCCGCGCGACCCGTGGCACACCATCGACGGTGACGACGGCCCGATGGTCACGCTCACGCCGGCGCCGTTCAGCCTGCTCACGCTGCTGCAATGGCGGGGCGTGCGCAGCCACTGGCCCGAGGGCATGCCGGTCGGCGTGCTGCTCGCCAACGACGTCGAAGTGAGCGAGATCGCCGACGATCTGCCGCGCCTCGCGCTGGTCGCGTTGCAGTTTCCGAAATGGGTCGACGGCCGCGCCTACAGCCAGGCGAAGGTGCTGCGTTCGCGCTACCGCTACGCGGGGCAGATCCGCGCCGTCGGCGAGGTGCTGGTCGACATGCTGCCGCTGCTGCGACGCACCGGCTTCGATGCGGTGGCGATGCGCGCCGACCAATCGCGCGATGCGGCCGAGCGCGCGCTCGACTTCTTCCACGGCTTCTATCAGGGCGACGCGCTCGACAACCGGCCGCCGTTCGCGCTGCCACCCGGCACGGTCGAGGCACGCGAGCAGGAGTTCGTCAACGCAGGAGCCTCGATATGAGCGCCATCACCCTGTATGCCCGCGAGACCGCCGGCTTCAGCGACCGCGCGGCCAGCGCACTCGCCGTTCTGCAGCGTGCCGCCGCCGAACACCCCGGCCGCGCCGTGCAGGCGACCAGCCTCGGCGCCGAGGACATGGTGATCACCGACCTGATCGCGCGCCACCGCGTGCCGATCGCGATCGGCACGCTGCAGACCGGCATGCTGCACGCCGAGACGACCGCGCTGATCCCGGCGATCGAGACGCGCTATCCGTTGACCGTCGAGGTCTATGAGCCGGTCAACGAGTCGGTCATCACCTTCGTGCGCAAGAACGGCGAGCGCGCGATGTACGACAGCATCGAGCTGCGCAAGGGCTGCTGCGCGATCCGCAAGCTGGAGCCGCTGTCGCGCATGCTGAAGGACCGCAGCGCGTGGGTCACCGGCATGCGGCGCGAGCAGTCGAACGACCGCGGCACCGTCGCGTTCAGCGAGCTCGACGACAAGGACCGGACCAAGTTCAACCCGCTCGCCGACTGGAGCTGGGCCGACGTCTGGCACTACATCCAGCTCAACAATGTGCCCTACAACCCGCTGCACGATCAGTTCTTTCCCAGCATCGGCTGCGCGCCCTGCACGCGCGCCATCGCCGTCGGCGAGGATTTCCGCTCCGGCCGCTGGTGGTGGGAGGCAGAAGGCGCGAAGGAGTGCGGCCTGCACGTCCACGGCGCCGAAGCCAGCGCCCAAGTTTCGATGATCGGATCACCCCCATGAATGCGCCACTCACCACCGGGCAGCTCCTGCCGCAGCTCGACGACACGCACCTCGACTGGCTCGAGGAAGAAGCCATCTTCATCATCCGCGAAACCGTCGCCGCGTTCGAGCGCCCTGCGCTGCTGTTCTCGGGCGGCAAGGACTCGTGCGTCGTGCTGCGACTGGCCGAGAAAGCCTTCAAGCGCAAGAACGCGGCCGGCGAGTACGAGGGGCGCCTGCCCTTCCCGCTGTTGCACGTGGACACGGGGCACAACTTTCCCGAAGTGATCGAGTTCCGCGACCGGCGTGTCGCCGAGATGGGCGAGCGACTCGTCGTCGGCCACCTCGAGGATTCGATCAAGCGTGGCACCGTGCGCCTGTCGAGCCCGCTCGAATCGCGCAACGGCCACCAGACCGTGGCGCTGCTCGAAGCCATCGAAGAACACCGCTTCGACGTGCTGATGGGCGGCGCCCGCCGCGACGAAGAAAAGGCGCGTGCGAAGGAGCGCATCTTCAGTCACCGCGACAGCTTCGGCCAATGGCAGCCGAAGGAACAGCGCCCCGAACTCTGGACGCTGTTCAACACCCGCATCAAGCCGGGCGAGCACATGCGCGCGTTCCCGATCAGCAACTGGACCGAACTCGATGTCTGGCTCTACATCGCCCGCGAGAACATCCCGCTGCCGAACCTGTACTTCGCGCACGACCGCCAGGTGATCCGCCGCAAGGGCCTGCTGGTGCCGCTGACCGACGTGACGCCGGTGCTGCCGGGCGAGACGGTCGAGACCGCCGAGGTTCGCTTTCGCACGGTCGGCGACATGACCTGCACCTGCCCGGTCGAAAGCGACGCGGCCGACGCGACGGCGATCGTCGCCGAGACGCTGCAAGTGACGGTGAGCGAACGCGGCGCGACGCGCATGGACGACCGCACGTCCGACGCCTCGATGGAGCGGCGCAAGAAGGAAGGGTATTTCTGATGAGTACGAACGCACCCGTGGTCGCCGACCACCGCGCCCTGAGATTCCTGACCGCCGGCTCCGTCGATGACGGCAAGAGCACGCTGATCGGCCGCCTGCTGTTCGACTCGCGCGCGATCCTCGCCGACCAGCTCGACACGTTGGAGAAGCGCGCCGCCGGCAGCCCGATCGACCTCTCGCTGCTCACCGACGGCCTCGAAGCCGAGCGCGAGCAAGGCATCACGATCGACGTCGCCTACCGCTACTTCGCGACCAAGCAACGCAAGTTCATCATCGCCGACGCACCCGGCCACGAGCAGTACACCCGCAACATGGTGACGGCCGCCGCGGGCAGCGATGCCGCGGTGGTGCTGGTGGACATCACCAAGCTCGATACGCATGAAACGCCGGTCAGGCTGCTCGCCCAGACGCGCCGCCATTCGCTGCTCGCGCAGCTGCTGCGTGTGCCCAGCATCGTGTTCGCGATCAACAAGCTCGATGCGGTGGACGACCCGGGCCAGGCCTATGAAGCGGTGCGCGCTGCGCTGCTCGCTTTCGCCGCGGAAGCGCAAATGGAAGTCGCCGGCATCGTCCCGGTCTCCGCATTGCGCGGTGACAACGTGACGCAGCCCTTGGAAGCGGACTGGTACGACGGCCCGTCGCTGCTGCAGCTGCTCGAAAGCCTGCCGACCGCGCAGGAGCGCACCGTCGGCGATCTGCTGATCCCGGTTCAATACGTCGCCCGTGATGGCGACGGAACGGGCGATCAACCGCGCACGCTGTGGGGCCGCATCGCCCACGGCAGCGTGAAGGCCGGCGACGAAGTGCAGTTGTTCCCGAGCAAGCAGAAGGCGATCGTCGCCGAGGTGCGCGTCGCCGGCGCGCTGGTGGACGCAGCGGTTGCCGGTCACTCGGCCGGCCTGAGCCTGGACCGGCAGCTCGACGTCTCGCGCGGCGACTGGATCGCCACGCCCGACACAGTGAAGGAGACGAATCGCTTCTCCGCCACGCTCGCCTGGCTCGACACCGAGCCCGCGGTGGTGGGCCGCAAGTACTCGGTGCGCCATGGCAACCGCTGGGTGCAGGCACGTATCACCGCGATCGAGAGCGCGCTCGACATCCACACGCTCGCGGCGACCGATGCGCACCAGCTCGCCGTCAACGAGATTGGCCACGTGGTGATCGAGACTCAGCAGCCGCTGCCGATCGAGTCGTATGCAACGAACCGCGTCGGCGGCTCGCTGATCATCGTCGACCCGGCGAGCAACCGCACGAGCGGTGCGCTTCTGGTCAAGCAAGCGGCGTAAGGCCATGACCGGCCGCGTCATCTTCATCGGCGCCGGGCCCGGCGCGGCGGATCTGATCACGGTGCGTGGTGCGCGCCTGCTGGCGCGGGCCGACGTGGTGCTGTTCGACGCGCTCACCGACCCGGCTCTGCGCGAGCTCGCGCCGCTGGCGAAGTGGGTGAATGTCGGCAAGCGCGGCTTTTGCGAGAGCACCGGCCAGACCACGATCAATGCGCTGCTCGTGAAGCACGCCAATGAGGTGACGACCGTCGTGCGCCTCAAGGGCGGCGACGCCAGCGTGTTCGGCCGGCTCGAAGAAGAGCTCGAGGCGCTCGACGCTGCCGGCATCGCGTGCGAGGTCGTGCCCGGCGTCACCGCCGCGATCGCCGCGGCAGCCGGCACGCAGCGGCCCCTGACGCGCCGCGGCAATGGCCGCAGCGTCAGCCTGACAACCGCGATGACGCGCGAAGGGGCGTTGGTCAATGCCCATGCTGCACGCACTGCCGACACCGAAGTCTTCTACATGGCCGGCAAGCAGCTCGCCGCGCTGGCGCGCCGCCTGGTCGCCGCGGGCTGGGTCGCCGACACACCTGTCAGTGTGGTCTCGCGCGCGGGCTGGCCGGATCAATTGCACAGCGACCACACCATCGCCACCCTCGGCCGCGCGAGCATGCTGCACGCCGGCCGGCCCACGGTCGTGACGGTCGGCGCCGGCGCCGCGCCGCTGGCCCGATCGACCGCCGAAACCCGCTCGAACGTCGCGGCCACCGTCCCGTCCTAAAATCGCCATATCGTCGCGCCGGGCCAAACCCGGCGGCGCTGCACCCACACACACCAAGAGCCACTCCGCCATGACCCACGTCGTTCTCGAATCGTGCATCCGCTGCAAGTACACCGATTGCGTGGACGTGTGCCCGGTCGATTGCTTCCGCGAAGGCCCGAACTTCCTGACCATCGATCCGGACGAATGCATCGACTGCGCCGTCTGCATCCCCGAGTGCCCGGTCAACGCGATCGTGCCGGAGGAAGACGTGCCGGGCGACCAGCAGCACATGATCCAGCTCAACGCGGATCTCGCGAAGGGTTGGCCCAGCATCACCAAGCGCAAGGCGCCGCAGCCCGACGCCGACGACTGGAAAGACAAGACAGGCAAGCTCGGCGAGCTGA
>JBDUAG010000269.1:0-5656 GCA_040004785.1 Burkholderiales bacterium
GTGTTCGCGGTCTGGAAGGGCGGCATGGCGTTTCACGGCGGGCTGCTCGGCGTGCTCGCCGCGATGGCGCTGTTCGCGCGCACGCGCGTCCGCCAGTTCCTCGATGTGACCGACCTGATCGCGCCCTGCGTGCCCACCGGCCTGGCCTCGGGGCGCATCGGCAACTTCATCAACGGCGAGTTGCCCGGGCGGCTCGCCGATCCGAGCCTGCCGTGGGGCATGGTCTATCCGAATGCCGGCGCGGCGCCGCGCCATCCCTCCTCGCTGTACCAGTTCGCGCTCGAAGGGGTGCTGCTGTTCATCGTGCTGTGGTTCTACGCGAAGAAGCCGCGCGGGCTGGGTCAGGTCTCGGGCGCGTTCCTGGTCGGCTACGGCCTGCTGCGTTTCATCGCCGAGTACTTCCGCGAGCCGGACGACTTTCTGGGCTTTCTCGCGCTCGGCCTGAGCATGGGTCAATGGTTGTGCGTGCCGATGATCGTCGGCGGCGTGGCGATGTGGTTCTGGGGCCGTGGCCGCCAGCCGCGCTGAAGGGAATCGAAGCATGCGACAAATCTTCCTCGACACCGAAACCACCGGCCTGAGCCCCGAATCGGGCGACCGCGTGATCGAGATCGGCTGCGTCGAGATGAACAACCGGCGCCTCACCGGCGAGACGCTGCATTTCTACCTGAACCCGCAGCGTCGCAACCACCCGGACGCCGTCAAGATCCACGGCCTGACCGATGAGTTCCTCGCCGACAAGCCGCTGTTCGCCTCGGTCGCCGAGGAGCTGCTGGCCTTCGTCGGCGGCGCCGAGATCGTCATCCACAACGCCAGTTTCGACGTCGGCTTCCTGAACGAGGAGCTGCGCCGCATCGGCCGGCCCAAGTTCCCCGAGTTCGTGCCGAAGATCACCGACAGCCTGCAGATGGCGCGCGAGACCTTCCCTGGCAAGGCGAACTCGCTCGACGCGCTCTGCAAGCGCCTGGAGGTCGACAACTCCAACCGCGCGTTGCACGGCGCGCTGCTCGACGCCGGCCTGCTCGCCGAGGTGTACATCCGCCTGACCCGCGGACAGAACTCGCTGGTGATCGACGCTGGTGAAAGCAGTGCCGCGCAGGCCGCGCTCGATGCGGTTGATTTCGGCGCGCTGACCTTGAAGGTCGTCCTGGCGGACGACGCCGAACTGGCGGCGCACACCAAGCTGCTGACCGAGCTCGACAAGGCCAGCGGCGGCAAGACCGTCTGGCGGCAGCTGGCCGCTGTGGCATAATCTTGGGCTGATTTCGGGCGGTTAGCTCAGGGGTAGAGCACAACATTCACACTGTTGGGGTCGGGGGTTCGAAACCCTCACCGCCCACCAACAAAGAAGCGGGAAGAAACGGCGGCCAGCGGGTCGCCGTTTTGCATTCAGGACGCCCATGGACGCAGTCGACGCGGTCGTGATCGGTGCGGGCGTGGTCGGCCTGGCGATCGGCCGCGCGCTGGCGATGCGCGGTCTCGAGACCGTGGTGCTGGAGCGCGCCAACGCGATCGGCACCGGCACGAGCTCGCGCAACAGCGAGGTCATCCATGCCGGCATCTACTACCCTACCGATTCGCTGAAGGCGTTGCTGTGCGTGCGCGGGCGCGCGCAGCTGTACGACTATCTCGAATCGCACGGCGTCGCACATCGGCGCTGCGGCAAGCTGCTGGTGGCCACCTCGCCTGCGCAGCAGGCGCGCCTGACGCAGATCCAGGCGCAGGCGGCGCGCAACGGTGTGCATGACCTGCGCTTGGTGGCAGCGCACGAACTGCGCGCGATCGAGCCCGAACTGAACGCGCTGGCGGCGCTTCACTCGCCTTCGACCGGCATCGTCGACAGCCACGGCCTGATGCTGGCACTGCTCGGCGATCTGGAGGCGAACGGCGGCGCACTCGCGCTGCGCTCGCCGGCGGCGGGCCTCGTGTGCGGTGACGCCGCGCATGTGGTCACGGTGGGCGGCGAGGTGCCGAGCGAGTTGCAGGCGCGGTTCGTCGTCAACGCCGCCGGCCTGTGGGCGCCCGATCTCGCGGGTCGGTTCACGGGGCTGGCGCCGGCCGGTGTGCCGAGCGCGCGCTACGCCAAGGGCAACTACTTTTCGCTCGCCGGCCGCGCGCCGTTTTCGCAGCTGATCTACCCGGTGCCCGAGGCCGCCGGCCTGGGCGTGCACCTGACGCTCGACCTGGCAGGCCAGGCACGCTTCGGGCCGGATGTGGAATGGATCAGCCCGGCCTCGGCCGATGCAATCGATTACCACGTCGATGCGCAGCGCGTGGCGGGCTTCGAGGCCGCGATCCGCCGCTACTGGCCGGGCCTGCCAGCGGATGCGCTGCAACCAGCCTACAGCGGCGTGCGCCCGAAGCTGGCGTTGCCCGGTGCGGCGGATTTCGTGCTGCACGGCACGGCGGAGCACGGCGTGCGCGGGCTGCTGAACCTCTACGGCATCGAATCGCCCGGGCTGACGGCGAGCCTCGCGCTCGCCGACGAGGTGCTCATTCGGCTGGAGGTTCCTGCCACTCGCCGTTGACGAGCAATTCGTGCGGGCCGAACTGAGCCTTGTAGGCCATCTTGTCGCTCTGCGCGATCCAGTAGCCGAGGTAGACGTGCGGCAGTTTCAGCAGCTTGGTCTGCTCGATCTGCCACATCACGTTGTAGGTGCCGTAGCTGGTGCGCGGCTCGGGTTCGTAGAACGTGTAGACGGCCGAGAGGCCATCGTTGAGCACGTCGAGGATCGAGACCATCTTCAGCACGCCCGGGCCCCCACTGGCCGACGGCTCGCGAAACTCCACCAGACGCGAGTTGACGCGGCTTTGCAGCAGGAACTGGGTGTACTGGTCGATGCTGTCGTGGTCCATGCCGCCGCCCAGATGCCGGCCGCTCTGGTAGCGCAGGTAGAGCTGGTAATGCTCGGGCACGAAGCACAGCCGCAGCACGCGCGCCTCGAGCTGCGCATGCGCGCGCACGGCGCGCTTCTGGCTGCGCGTCGGCACAAAGCCGGCGACCGGCACGCGCAGCGGCAGGCAGGCCTTGCAGCCATCGCAGTAGGGGCGATAGGTGAACATGCCGCTGCGCCGAAAGCCGTTCGCGACCAGGCCGGAGTAGGCGTCGGCGTGGATCAGGTGGCTGGGCGTGGCAACCTGCGACCGCGCCATACGGCCGTCGATATAGCTGCACGGGTAGGGTGCGGTGGCGTAGAACTGGAGCGAGGCGAGCGGGAGCTCTTTCGGGTGGGTCACGAGCCGTGGTCCTCCGGGCGCCCGGTTTCGAGATGGCGCCACAGCCGCAAATCATAGGTCCAATCGACGATCTTCGGCGCACTCGTCTGCGTCCGCAGGCGCGCTTCGAATTCGGCGCGCCGCAGTTCTCGCGCACCCATCGACGCCAGGTGCCCCGTGTGCTGCTGGCAATCGATCATCGGCACGCCATGCTCGCGGCACCAGCACACCAGCGCAGCGAATGCGATCTTCGAGGCGTCGGTGCGCCGCGCGAACATCGACTCGCCGAAGAACATGTGACCGAGGCTCACGCCATAGAGGCCACCGACCAGCTCGCCATCGATCCAGGTCTCGATGCTGTGGGCCGTGCCCAGCGCGTGCCATGCGCAATACGCCTCGATCATCTCGGGCACGATCCAGGTTCCGTCCTGGCCCTCGCGTGGTGCGCTGGCGCAGGCACCGATGACCTCGCGGAACGCGCTGTCGATGCGCAGTTCGCAGCGCGTGTCGGCAGCAAAGCGTCTCACCGTCTTGCGCAGCGAGCGCGAGAGCCGGAACTCATCGGTCAGGAGCACCATGCGCGGATCGGGCGACCACCACAGCACCGGCTGGCCGCTGCTGTACCACGGGAACACGCCGTGCGAGTAGGCCTCGGTGAGCCGCTGCGGCGTGAGCTCGCCGCCGGCGGCGAGCAGGCCAGGCGCGTCGCTGCCGAGCGGGAGTGCAAGGCGCGTGTCGGGCAGCGGGTCGGCGGGGTCGTGCAGCCAGGGGATCACGCGATGATTGTGGCGGCAAGTCAGAATCGACACCTCACCACGTGCAGGGGATGGCATGACTCGCTACTTGATCGGTTGGGGGCCTCGCGGCGCTGTGCACGGTGGCCGCGGCGGCAGACGGCGACGACGACGCGATCACGCCGTACCGGCCGTCGGTCTCCAGCCCGGCGCAGTTGCCGGTGCCGGGCCAGCTCGAGATCGAGCTTGGCGGCCTGCACGCTCTCGCGTTCAGCAAGGAGTGGGGCGTGGTGCTCGGTGGCGAGGCGCACGTCTGGGCGCGGGACGACGCTGGCCGGGCGCAGGTCTTTGGTGACACCGCGCTGGTGCTCAAGCACGCCTGGATCGTCGACGGCGCGACCGCGTTCGGGGTCGAGTTCGGCACCAAGCTGCCGACCGCGAACGACAGCATCGGCAGCGGTCGCGCCGACTACACGCTCAACACGATCTTCAGCCGCGACATTGGCCCGGTGCATCTGGACGCGAACCTCAACGCGACGCGGCTGGGCGTGTTCGACGACGGCACCGGCCGCACGCAGTTCGGCGCGTCGGCGTCGTTTTCGGGCGCGCTGTCAGACCATTGGGGTCTGACGGGCGAGGTCTCGGGCACACACCGTAGCGGCGCGGCCAACGGCTCCCAGTTGCTCGCGGCAGTCACCTACAGCCCGAGCAGGCGATTGACCTTCGACTTCGGCGTGGCGCGTGCCCTGAGGCCCACACCGGCGACGACCCAGGTCTTCGCCGGCGTCGCGTTCCCGCTCGGGAAACTCTGGTGAGTCGGTCTATTGCATGAACCAGCCGTGGCTCACGACCAGTGATTGCCCAGTCAGCGCATTCGTCTCGAAGCCCGCGAACAGCAGCGCGACCTCGGCGACGTCCTGAACGGTCGTGAACTCGCCGTCCACCGTTTCCTTCAGCATCACTTTCTTGATCACGTCGTCCTCGCTGATGCCCAGCGCCTTGGCCTGCTCGGGGATCTGCTTCTCGACCAGCGGCGTGCGCACGAAGCCGGGACAGATCACGTTGGCGCGGATCTTGTACTTGCCGCCTTCTTTCGCGACTGTCTTGCACAGCCCGATCAGGCCGTGCTTGGCCGTGACATAGGCCGACTTCAGCACCGACGCCTCCTTCGAGTGCACCGAGCCCATGTAGATGATGCTGCCGCCGTTGCCGGACTTCTGCATGTGCGGCACGCAGGCCTTGGTGGTCAAGAAAGCGCCGTCGAGGTGGATCGCGAGCATCTTCTTCCAGTCGGCGAACGGGAACTCCTCGATCGGGTGCACGATCTGGATGCCGGCGTTGCTGACCAGCACGTCGACGGTGCCGTAGGCCGCGACGACTTCGGCGACAGCGGCGTTGACCTGGTCTTCGTTCGTCACGTCCATCGCCACCGCCATCGCGGTGCCGCCGGCTTTCACGATCTCGTCGGCGGCGGTCTGTGCCGCGTCCTTGTTGAGATCGGCGATCACGACCTTGCCGCCTTCGCGCGCGTAGGTGAGGGCGATTTCCTTGCCGATGCCGCTGGCGGCGCCGGTGACGATGCAGACCTTGTCTTTGAGCTTCATGAGTGGGGTTCCCAGTGGAGTGGCGGAAGGTGGCGGATCAGGCCAGGTAGTCGTGGATCACGCTGCCCATGCCGAGCGTCATGTCGGTCAGGATGTGCGTGC
>JBDUAG010000270.1:0-5655 GCA_040004785.1 Burkholderiales bacterium
CACCGACGGCCAAGATCTGGACAAGCCAACGCGTGGAACGGCGCCGGAGGAGGCTTTCGGGGACTGCATGCGGTTTCCATTTCAGAACGAGTCTAAGGGTGTAGCGCTTGCGGACATGGCGCAGAGCCATCTCGGATCTTCGCGATTGCCTCTGCGCCTGGGCGTAGGACGACAGCGCATATGCCTGTCGGCCTTTGCAGGCGCTGTCCTACGTGAACGCGCGGTCTGCGCGAATGGCGCGCGGCGGGCACGCCCGGAATACTTCGGTCATCGTTTGCACGCCGACCTTGTCGCTGCAAGGTACGCGCTGCGGTCGCACTCGTCCGGCTGTGACATTTGGTCTCATTTCGGGAAGTCCGCTTGTTCATGGTGCGGTGCACAATGCCTCAAATGGAGGCGCGGGGAAGTAACCAGTTGAAGAGATGTCGACAACCACGCGGGGGCACGCTTCGCACTGCAACCGGCCTCGTTTCGTGGGCGCGTTTCGGCGCCCGCCGACCCGGGTACCGCGGCGCTCGGCGGTGCGGCAACACGCGTCTTGTTGCAACGCCTCACAGAGCTTGCCGTCTTGCATCAAGACCGTGGCAGAGGCGCAGAGCAGGCTGCGGCGAGTCGCGGGCGTCGTGCTCGACGTCCGCATCGAGCGCGGAACTTGCAAGGGAAGCGTCGCGCTGACGCGCAGCACTGAACGTCGTCTGGGGTGTCCAAGGTCATGAGTCTTTCCCAATATCTTTCCATCCTTCAGGCCCGATGGCGTTCAGCCGTCGTCGTCTTCATACTGATCGTTGGCCTCGTCGCGGCATTCACACTTCTGCTTCCCAGGAAGTACACCGCTTCGGCCGCGGTCGTTCTCGACGTCAAGTCGCCCGACCCCATCGCAGGCGTGGTGCTGCCGGGCATGACCGTCTCGGGGTACATGGCGACGCAAATCGATGTCATGCAGAGCGAGCGAGTGGCCTTGCTCGCGCTTCGCGCACTCCATCTCGACAAGGACCCGGACCTGCGTGCCGCTTGGCAGGAGCAGACCGACGGTCGCGGCGACTTCGAGAGCTGGCTCGCGGAAGACATCGCGCGACACCTGGACGCCAAACCAGGCAAGGATTCGAACGTCATGGTGGTTTCGTACAACGCGCGCAATGCGGAGGTTGCCGCGAAGACCGCCAACGCCCTGGTCAAGGCCTACATCGAGACCACGCTGCAGCTGCGTACCGAGCCCGCCAAGCAGTACAACGGGATGTTCGACGAAAGCACGAAGGTGCAGCGCGAAGCGCTCGAGAAGGCCCAGGCGCGGCTCTCGGCGTTCCAGCAGAGCAAAGGCATCGTGGCGACCGACGAAAAGTACGACATCGAGAACGCGCGGCTGTCCGAACTGTCGACGCAACTCGGCGTGATGCAGGCCACCGCGACCGAGTCCCAAGGCCGGCAACGCGAAGCTTCTGCCAAGGGTGACCAGATGCAGGAAGTCCTGACCAATCCCATGATCACGACGCTCAGCGCCGACCTGGCGCGTCAGCAGGCACGTCTGAACGAGATCGGTCAGCGGCTCGGCGACCAGCATCCCGAGGTCCAGCAATTGCGCGCCAACATCGAAGAATTGCGCACCCGCCTGAACGCCGAGAGGAGCCGGATCACCGGCGGCATCACGGTCAACAACTCGGTGAATCAATCGCGGCTCGAGACGGTGCGCAGCGACCTCGCAGCGCAGCGCAGCAAGGTGCTGCAATTGAAGGGCCTGCGTGATGAAGTGACCGTGCTGCAACGCGACGTCGAGAACGCGCAGAAGGTCTACGACGCGGGCTTTGCAAAATTGAACCAGAGCGCGGTCGAAAGCCAGGCCACGCAGACCAATGTCTCGGTGCTCAAGAACGCGACCACACCGCCGTTTCCATCGTCACCCCGGGTGGGCCTGAATGCAGCGATTGCGCTGCTTCTCGGCGTGACGCTCGGCCTCGCGACCGCGGTTCTGCGCGAGCGGCGCGACTGGCGCCTGCGCGCGGACGCCGACGTCTTCGAAGTCCTGAACCAGCCGCTGCTGGGCGTGTTGCCGGACAATCCCGACGCGCGGCTGGCGGGACGCCCGCGCTCGCTGCGGGCCGTTGCGGAGCGCGTGCTCGGCCGTCCGCCCTCCTTGATCGGCCATTGAATCATCATGCGACTACGCAGTAGTTTCGGTCTCAAGTCCGTGACCCCCAAGCACGGGCCCGAAGAGATCGCGCCCGAGGGGGACACCCCTGTTCTTGACCGGTCCATCGGCGACTTCATTCGCCAGGTGCGCGAGCTCAGCGACGCGCAGATCGACGAGATCCTCGCGTACCAGCACACGCACGGTCTGCGTTTCGGCGAGGCTGCCGTCGCACTGAAGCTGGCTTCGCGAGACGACGTGCTGTGGGCGCTGTCGCAGCAGTTTCACTACCCCTACGCGCCGAGCGATGGCACCGGCATCAACCCCGAGCTGGTGGCGGCGGTCGATCCGTTCAGCGTCCAGACCGAGGCGGTCCGGGACATTCGAAGCCAGCTGATGCTCGGCGTCATGGCACCCGATCAACCGCGCCGCGCGCTTGCCGTGCTCAGCCCCAATGTCGGCGACGGCAAGAGCTTCTTCGCGGCCAACCTGGCGATCGCGTTCAGCCAGCTTGGTGCGCGCACCTTGCTCGTCGATGCCGACATGCGCACGCCGCGCCAGCACCAGCTGTTCGATATTCCGAACGAGACCGGGCTCAGCAGTATCCTCGTCGGCCGCCCCGAGACGAGCGTGATTCATCTGGTGCCGAACTTGCCCAGCCTGTTCGTGCTTCCGGTCGGCATGCTGCCGCCGAACCCGCTCGAACTGTTGCAGCGCCCTTCGTTCAGCCTGCTGTTGCAGGAGCTGCTCACGAAGTTCGACCACATCGTTGTCGACACGCCGGCGAGCACGCACGGGTCCGACTCGCGCGTGGTGGCGGCGAAGTGCGGCGTGGCGATGGTCATCGGACGTCGCGGCGAAAGTCGCATGAAGGCCGTAAACGGCCTGATCAACGAGGTGACGCGTGGGTCGGCAAAGTTTGCAGGGGTCGTCATCAACAACCATTGAGCCGCTGCGAGCGGTCGCTGGCGTTTGATGCAATGTGGCAAGCCCTGTGAGACCTTGCAACAAGACGTTCGACTTCGCCCCACGCGCGAAGGGCGGTCTCTTCAACTGGTTACTTCCATGCGCCGCCATTTGAGGCATGGTGCACTGCACCATGATCAATCATCGAACTGCGCTTTCGCGCACGAGAGCGCCCATACAGGACGACAGCCAATTGCGCTGTCGTCCTACGCACGGACGCGGCGACGTTCGCGAAGATGCGACATGGTTCGAGCGCCATGCCCACGAGCAGCGCACCCTTCGACATGTTCTGAAACGGAGGCCCCATGCAGGCTCGGAATGCTTCTTCCAGCGCGGTCCACGCGTTGGCATATGGCGACCAGCGCTCCGCCCTGGCAGACGCGCTTCAGTTACGCGCCAGTCAAGTCGCAGCGCTCGCAATGCTGCTCCTTTTGTTGCCGGTAATGCTGATCGTCGCGGCGCTGATTGCGCAACGCGATGGCGCCCCTGTAATCTTCGGCCACTATCGGGTGGGTCTGCGCGGGCGCCTGTTCCGCTGCTACAAGTTTCGCAGCATGTATCGAAACTCCGAGGAGCTGCTGGCGAACCTGCTGCGCGACGACGCACTTGCGCGTGCCGAATGGGAGCGCGACCAAAAACTGTCGAATGATCCGCGCATCACACCGATCGGCCGGTTTCTGCGCCGCACGAGCCTGGACGAGCTGCCGCAACTGTTCAATGTGCTGTGCGGCGAGATGTGCCTGGTCGGCCCCCGCCCCATCACGGTCGCAGAGCTGACGCGCTACGGTCGGGTACGCTGGGATTACCTCAGCGTGCGGCCGGGCCTGACCGGCCTGTGGCAGGTGAGCGGACGCAACAACACCAGCTACGAGCAACGTGTCGCGTTCGACCACGAGTACGTCGGCAAGCGATCTCCCTGGTTCGACCTGAAGATCCTGCTGAAGACCGTAAAGGTCGTCGTTGCGCGCGACGGAGCGCGCTGAGTGCTGGCGATGGATCGGATCGCCTCTGACGCGCTGGCGAGCAGCGCGGCGCTGTCGGCCAGCGACCACGTCGTGCACCTGGTCGGGCGCCTCACCGACGCGGTGTTCAGTTTTCTCGGACCCGTGACCAGGGTTCATGCAGAACGCGGCGTCCGGCAAACGGTGATCCTGATGAACGAGCGCTCGCACCGCCACCTGCTGCCGCGCTTCCACTCGTCGATACAGCTTGTTCCGACGCCTCCGGACGCCGGTCCGCTGCGGCGCCTGCTCGGTTCGTACGACGCCTTGCTGACCGCCGCGGCGGCCCCGGACACGGTCGCGGTTCACTTGCATGGCACGCTGCCCGGCCTGCTCGGCGTGTGCGCGGCACGCTTCAAGGGCATGCCACAGGGCATGATCTTCTCGCCCCACGGATCGCGTTCGCTGGTGGCGATCGGCCCGGTCCGAAACCTGGCCGCGTGGCTCCTGCGACCGCCACCGGGACCCGCACCGAAGCTGCTCATTGCCAATTCCGCCGCCGACGCGAAAGCGCTGGAGCGGCTGATGGACGAGCCGGTGCAGCTCGTCGAGAGCCGGATCGACACTGACTTCTTCCTCGCGACCCGCCGCGAGGCGCGCCTACCGTTGCTGCTGACGGGCAGCCGCGCGCGCGATTCGACCGCATCCGCGCTGTACGCGCAGCTGGCGGTCCTGCTCAGCGAAGAGTCGCTGCGCGTCAGCTGCAACTGGCACGGCACGGCCGACACCAACTCGCTGGCACGACTGGCGGCAGCCAACGTGTCCGTGTACGACGCGGCCGAGACGTCCGAGCGCGCTTCGCGAATGTCCTCGGCCTGGATCTACGTCGCCTTGGCTGGCGAGCATGGCTTTCCGGTGTTTCTCGCGGAGGCAATGGCGGCCGGCCTGCCTTGCGTCGTCTGGGATACACCCGCCCACCGCGAGTTGATCAGGCACGGCGAGACCGGACTGTGCTGCGACTCGCTTCAGACCTTGCTCGGCTGTGTCGCGGAACTCATCGACTCGCGCGTCGCGCGCGAGGAGCTGGGTGCGGCTGCGCGCGCCGAGGCCCGCCGGCGATTTGGCGACGAGGCGTTTCGCGACTCGATGCACTCGGCCTACTCCTCACTGCTGCCGGAAGGCTGATCGGGCTTCGCGAGAGCGCATAGGTTGCCGGCATTTGTGAGGTGACCGCGGCGTCGAGGCATTCGCCGATACTCGATTCCATGTCCACCGTGGTGCTCTTCAAGCTGCTGACGATCTTCGTCGTCGTCGCGATCGGCTGGATCGTCGGCCGGCTCAAGTGGCTGGGCGGCGGCGACCCGGCGCGCACGCTGGCGAACGCGGCTTATTACATCTTCGTGCCGGCGCTGCTGTTCCGCACCACCGCGCGCATCGACTTCAACACCATACCCTGGGGCACGCTGGTCGCGATCTTCGCGCCGATGCTGGCGATGCAGCTCGTCGTCTACGCGTGGCAGCGGCGCGGGCTCAAGCGCGGCACGCTGCCACCGGCTGGCCCGAGCGTGCGTGCGATCAGCGCGGTGTTCGGCAACTCGGTGCAGGTCGGCATCCCGATGGCGGCGG
>JBDUAG010000271.1:0-5652 GCA_040004785.1 Burkholderiales bacterium
ACGACGTGCTGAAGAACGCGGTCGGCGGCATCAGCGACATCATCCACATGCCCGGTCTCGTGAACGTCGACTTCGAGGACGTGAAGACGGTGATGAGCGAGCCCGGCAAGGCGATGATGGGCACCGCCCAGGCGGGCGGCCCGGACCGCGCCAACAAGGCGGCCGAGGCCGCCGTTGCCTGCCCGCTGCTGGAAGGCATCGACCTGTCGGGCGCGCGCGGCGTGCTGGTGCTGATCGCCGCGAACCGCAACACGTTCAAGCTGGCCGAAAGCCGCAACGCGATGAACTGCATCCGCCGCTACGCGGCCGACGACGCGCATGTGATCTACGGCACCGCCTACGACGAAAGCCTGGGCGACCAGCTGCGTGTCACCGTGATCGCCACCGGCCTGTCGCCGGCACGCCGCGCGCAGACACCGATCACGATGGTGCATAGCCAGCCGGCGCAGCGCACCGGCACGCACGACCTGCCGATCCTGCAGAACGCGCTGGGCTCGCCGCAGCAGGGCATGGCCCCGACGCACGACTACAGCGCGCTGACCGTGCCGAGCGTGTGGCGCAACGGCCGCACCGCGGCGGCCAAGGTCGATGCGCTGGCGAGCAACGGCATGGACGAGATCGAGATCCCGGCGTTCTTGAGGAAGCAGGCTGACTGAGGCTGGCACCTGGGTGTCCCGGGCGATGCGTCGCCCGGGGCCGGCTTTTCCGCGACAATCGCTGTCCATGCTGGCCCAACGCACCCTCAAATCCATGACCCGCGCCGTCGGCGTGGGGCTGCACGGCGGCCAGCGCGTCGAGTTGACGCTGCGCCCGGCGGCGGCGGATACCGGCATCGTGTTCCGCCGCGTCGATCTCGCCACGCCGGTGGACATCCACGTCAACGCCCTGTGGATCACCGACACGCGCATGGCAACCACGCTCTCTGCCGGCGGCGACCCGGGCGCGCCCAAGGTCAAGACCATCGAGCACCTGCTGTCGGCCTGCGCGGGCCTGGGCATCGACAACCTGATCATCGACATCAACGGCGAAGAGGTGCCGATCCTGGATGGCTCGGCGGCGAGCTTCGTGTTCCTGTTGCAGAGTGCGGGCATCGAGCTGCAGGACAGGCCGAAGCGCTTCATGCGCATCGTCAAGCCGGTCGAGGTGCGAGAGGGTGCCGGTGCGTCGCTGAAGTGGGCGCGGCTGGAGCCGTTCGACGGCTATCGCCTGACCTTCGAGATCGACTTCGACCACCCGGCCGTGAACCAGACCGGCCAGCGCGTCAGTTTCGACATGGGTTCGGGCCGCTACAAGCAGGAGATCGCGCGCGCCCGCACCCTCGGCTTCACGAAGGACGTAGAGATGATGCGCGCACGCGGCCTCGCACTCGGCGGCAGCATGGACAACGCGGTCGTCATCGACGACTACAAAGTGCTCAACGGCGACGGCCTGCGCTACGACGACGAGATCGCCAAGCACAAGATCCTCGACGCGATCGGCGACATGCTGGTGATCGGCCAGCCGCTGATAGCCGCGTACAGCGCCTACCGTTCCGGCCACGAGCTCAACAACAAGTTGCTGCGCGCCGTGTTGGCGGACCCGTCGTTGTTCGAGTGCGTCAGTTTCGAGGATGCGAGCAAAGCCCCCGCGGGGCTCGCCGACCTCGCCCCGGCCTGGTGACCGATCGACGATGCTGATCTTTCGCTGGGTCGTTCTGCTGCTGCTCGCTGCCGGGCTGGTGAGCATGGCCATGTATGTCGGCACCGGCCAGACGCGCTACCGCGTGCTCGCCATCCGCATCGTCAAGTGGACGCTGATCGCGGGCCTCGGTTTCTTCGCCGTGCTCATCCTCGAGCGCTTGGCAATGATGGTGTGACGAAGGGGCGTTGATGACCGTGTTTCGCTGGATCATGGGGGTGCTGACGGTCGTGTTCGTCGGCGGCTCGGCGCTGTGCTTCGTGCTCTTCATGGTGCTCGACATCGAAGCCTGGATCGAGCGCGCGCGCACGATGCGGCGCGGCGCCTATCTGGTGACGCTGTTCTGGTTCAACATCGAGGTCTGGGGCCGCGTGGTCTACACGCTCATCCACTGGTAGCGCTCAATCCCAGGAAACCGACGACCTCGGGCAACTGCTGCTCGAAATCGCTCAGCGCATGGTCGCTGCCTTCGAGCAGCCGGATGCGGCAGCCACGATAGCGCTCGCTCATCTCGACCCAACTCAGCACCTCGTCGCCCTTGGCGATCACCGCGAAGTAGCGGTCGAGTTGCGTCAACGCCGCGGGCGAGATCGCGCGCAGTTCGGCGATGAACTCGGCGCGGAAGAAGAAGCGTTCGTTGCTGTGCCACGCGGTGATCTCGCCGATGTGGCGCGTCAGGTCGCGTGCCGGATCGACGGCCGGGTTCAACAGCACAGCGCGGCATCCGAGTTGCTCGGCCAGCGCGGTGGCATAGAAGCCGCCGAGCGAACTGCCGATCACGCCGGTGCCCGCCACGGGCCAGCCAGTCAGGCCGTCGCGCAGCAGCGCCATCGCCTCGCGTGGCGACGGCGGTAGCTGCGGGCACCACCAGTGCACCTCGGGTCGATGCTGCTGCATCCAGGCCGCCATCTGCCGCGCCTTCGCCGATTGTGGCGACGAGCGAAAGCCGTGCAGATAGAGCAGGTGCGTGACGGCGGCGTTCACTGCCGCCGGGCGAGCGCGTCCAGCAGCTTCGCGTGGATCCCGCCGAAGCCGCCGTTGCTCATGCACAGCACATGGTCCCCCGGCCGCACCGCGGCGACGACGCTTTGCACGAGGTCGTCGATCTTGTCGCTGACCACCGCGAGCCTGCCCATCGGCGCGAGGGCCTGCACCGCGTCCCAACCCAGGCCGCCGCTGTGGCAGAACGCGAGGTCGGCTTCTTCGAGCGACCACGGCAGCTGTGCCTTCATCGCGCCCAGTTTCATCGTGTTCGAGCGCGGCTCGAACACCGCCAGAATTCGCTGCGAGCCGACCTTGCGACGCAGTCCGTTGATCGTGGTGCGAATGGCGGTCGGGTGATGCGCGAAGTCGTCGTAGACCTTCACGCCGCCGGCCTCGCCGCGCAGCTCCAGGCGGCGGCGCACGTTCTGGAAGGTCGCCAGCGCCTTCGCCGCCACCTCCGGCGCGACACCCGCGTGCTCGGCCGCAGCGATGGCGGCGAGCGCGTTCAGCTGGTTGTGCTCGCCGAGCAGCGGCCAGTCGACGCGCGCGATCTTCAGGCTCCCGCGCAGCACGTCGAACCCATGCGGTTCGCCGCGCGCGCGCAGGGCACCGGGCTCTTCCTTGCGCGCGCCGAAGCGCGTGACCTCGCTCCAGCACCCCATCGCCAGCACGCGCTGAAGGCTCTCCTCGCGCGCGTTCACGATCAGCCGGCCGTGCGCCGGCACGGTGCGGACAAGGTGATGGAACTGGCGCTCGATCGCGGCCAGGTTGTCAAAGATGTCGGCGTGGTCGTACTCGAGGTTGTTCAGGATCGCGGTGCGCGGCCGGTAGTGCACGAATTTGCTGCGCTTGTCGAAGAACGCGGTGTCGTATTCGTCGGCCTCGATCACGAACGGTCCGGTGCCCAGGCGCGCGCTGACGCCGAAGTTCAGCGGCACGCCGCCGACCAGGAAGCCGGGTTTCAGGTCAGCGTGTTCGAGCATCCAGGCCAGCATCGAGGTCGTGCTGGTCTTGCCGTGCGTGCCGGCTACCGCGAGCACATGCCGGCCCTGCAGCACATGGTCGGCCAGCCACTGCGGGCCACTGATGTAGGGCAGGCCGGCGTCTAGCACCGCCTCCATGAGCGGATTGCCGCGCGTCACCACGTTGCCGACGACGAACAGGTCGGGCCGGAGCGCGAGCTGGTCGGCGCCGAAGCCTTCGACCAGCTCGATGCCGAGCGCACGCAGCTGGTCGCTCATCGGCGGGTAGACGTTGGCATCGCAGCCGGTGACTGTGTGGCCGTCTTCGCGCGCCAGCGCGGCCAGGCCGCCCATGAAGGTGCCGCAGATGCCGAGGATGTGGATGTGCATGGGAGAGACTCCGGGATCAGGGAGTTATAGCGCGGCCAGATTACCCTGCACGAATCACGCCAAACCACTCCAGAAAATGTTCGCAGGCCGCGTCGAGCGATGGCAGCACCGCGTGGCAGCGCGCCAGCCACTCCGCTGCGGGCGCTTTCAGGTCGGGCACCGCGACAGTCGCCAGCCCGGCGGCGAGCGCGGCCTGCACGCCGTGGCCGGAGTCCTCGAACGCGAGGCCGGTCGCAGCGGCCACGTTCAGGCGCTGCAGCGCGAGCAGGTAGAGATCCGGGTTCGGCTTGCCGCGCGAGACTTCGTCGCCACCACAAAGCGCGCTGAAGAAGTCAAGCAGGCCGGCCTGCTGCAGGCGATGCCGCACACCAGCCCGGTGCGTCGACGAGGCGACGGCACACGGGATGCCCGCCTCGCGCAGGGTTCGCAGCAGGCGGTGTACGCCAGGTTTGGCCGGGAACGGCGGGCCCGCTGCGAGCGCTGCATCCGTCTGCGCGCGGGCGGCAGCGAGGCGGGCGGCGTCACCGCCGAACAGGGCCAGCAAGCGCGCCTGGCTGTCGGTATGGTTGAGGCCGACGACGCTCAGGTAGTCGACCTCGCTGATCGGCGTGCCGAGCGCCGCGGCGGCATGCAGCCAGGCGTCGCGCGTCGGCCGCTCGGAGTCGATCAGCAGGCCGTCCATGTCGAACACCACCGCCGTGAAGGCGGGCGACCCGTTGCGCATCAACGCCTCTCAGCCTCTCAGCTCAGCGCTTGCAGTGTGGCGTCGGCGGTGGTGCGCAGGTCGGCGGCAGTGTGCGCGGCGCTGACGAAGCCGGCCTCGTACATCGCCGGAGCAAAGTAGACGCCGCGATCGAGCATCGCGTGAAAGAAGCGGTTGAACTGCTCCTTGTCGGTCGCCATCACCTCGCCATACGTCGTCGGCAAGGTGTCGGCGAAGAAGAAGCCGAACATCCCGCCTTCGCAGTCGCCGACCATCGCCACGCCGGCCTTCGCGGCGGCGCCGAGGATGCCGTCCAGCAGACTGCGGGTGCTCGTCGTCAGCGCCTCGAAGAAGCCCGGCTTGGAGATTTCGCGCAGCGTGGCCAGCCCGCAGGCGGTCGCGACCGGGTTGCCCGAGAGCGTGCCCGCCTGGTAAACCGGCCCGAGCGGCGCAAGCTGCTGCATCACCGCGCGTTTCGCACCGAAGGCCGCCAGCGGCATGCCGCCGCCGATGACCTTGCCGAACACGCTGATGTCGGGCTCGAAGCCGGGAATCGCCGCAGCAAAGATCGACTGCGCACTGCCGAGGGCGACGCGAAACCCCGTCATCACCTCGTCGAACACGAGCAACGCACCGTACTGCGAACAGAGTTCGCGGATGCGCTTCATGAACGGCACCGAGGCGCGCACGAAGTTCATGTTGCCGGCGATCGGCTCGATCATCACGCAGGCGATGCCGTCGCCGTGCAGCTTGAACGCCTCCTCGATCTGCACGACGTTGTTGTACTCGAGCACCAGCGTGTGCTGCACGACCTCGGCCGGCACGCCGGCGCTGGTCGGGAACCCGAAAGTCGCCAGGCCCGAGCCGGCCTTCACCAGCAACGCGTCGGCGTGGCCGTGGTAGCAGCCCTCGAACTTGATGATCTTGCTGCGCCCG
>JBDUAG010000272.1:0-5602 GCA_040004785.1 Burkholderiales bacterium
CGATCGCGCCGATGCCCTGGCCGCAGCCCCAGATGTCCTTCCAGGCCTTCTTGGCATCGCCGCCGAAGTTCATCTTGCTCGGATCGCTCTCCGGCAGGTTCTCCGGGTCGAGCCCCGCCGCGCGGATCGACGGCGCGAGGTAGTTGCCGTGCACGCCGGTAAACAGGTTGCTGTAGATGATCTCGTCGGAACTGCCATCCACAATCGCCTGCTTGTAGCCCTCGACCGCGCGCGCTTCTTCAGTGGCGATGAAGGCCGAGCCGATGTAGGCGAAGTCCGCGCCCATCGCCTGCGCGGCCAGCACGGCGCCGCCGCTGGCGATCGAGCCGCTCAACGCGACCGGGCCGTCGAACCACTGGCGAATTTCCTGGATCAGCGCGAACGGGCTTTTCACGCCCGCGTGGCCGCCCGCGCCGGCCGCCACGGCGATCAGGCCATCGGCGCCCTTCTCGATCGCCTTCTTCGCGAACCTGTTGTTGATGATGTCGTGCATCACGACGCCGCCCCAGGCATGCACCGCGTCGTTGACATCGGTGCGTGCCCCCAGCGAGGTGATGATGATCGGCACCTTGTACTTGGCGCACGACGCCATGTCATGGTCGAGCCGGTCATTGCTCTTGTGCACGATCTGGTTGATCGCGAACGGCGCGGCGGGTTTGCCGGGGTTCGCCTTGTTGTAGGCCGCGAGTGTTTCGGTGATTTCTGCGAGCCAGTCGTCGAGTTGCTCGGCGGGCCGCGCGTTGAGCGACGGCATCGAGCCGACGACGCCGGCCTTGCACTGCTCGATCACGAGCTTGGGGTTGCTGATGATGAACAGAGGCGCGCCGATGATGGGCAGCGGCAGCGAGGCGAGAACTCCGGGCAATGGCATGTTGAAGCTTTCCAGGTTTCAGAACGAATCGAGGGCGAGTGCGGTGACGCTGTCGGCGCCTTCGACGATGGCGTCACGCGCGCCGGGCGCCTTGCTGAGCAGGTGATCGGCATAGAAGTGCGCGGTTGCGATTTTCGCCTTCAGGAACGCGGCGTCGCCCTCGCCCGCAGTTGCCAAATTCGCCAACTGGTCTTCGGCGATGACGAGCGCGCGCGCCATCTGCCAGCCGGCGACGACATTGCCGGCGAGCATCAGGTAGGGCACCGAGCCGGCGAACACTGCGTTCGGGCTGGCCTTGGTGTTGCCCGCGACGAAATCGACGACCTGCTCGAACGCGATGCGCGCGGCGTGCAAGCGCTTCAGCATCGCCCGCGCGGCGGCGCTGTCGTGCTTCGCCAACTCGCCTTCGGTCGTGGCGATCTGCGCCGCGATCGCCTTCGGCGTGCGGCCGCCATCGCGCGCGGTCTTGCGGCCGACGAGGTCGTTGGCCTGGATCGCGGTCGTGCCTTCGTAAATCGGCAGGATGCGCGAGTCGCGCAGGTACTGCGCCGCGCCGGTCTCCTCGATGAAGCCCATGCCGCCGTGCACCTGCACGCCCAGGCTTGCGACCTCGACGCTCATCTCAGTGCTGTAGCCCTTTACCAGCGGCACCATGTATTCGTAGAACGCCTGGTTCTGCTTGCGCACGTTCGCGTCTGGGTGGTGGTGCGAGGCATCGAACGCCGCCGCGGCGGTGATCGCCATCGCGCGACAGCCTTCAACGTACGCGCGCATCGTCATCAGCATGCGCCTCACGTCGGGGTGATGAATGATCGGGCCGCTGCCGGGCAACGAGCCATCGACCGGGCGTGATTGCACGCGGTCCTTCGCGAAGGCCGCGGCCTTCTGGTAAGCACGCTCCGCCACCGCGATACCTTGCATGCCGACCGCATAGCGCGCCGCGTTCATCATGATGAACATGTACTCAAGGCCGCGATTCTCTTCGCCGATCATCTGGCCCACCGCGCCGCCGTGGTCACCGAATTGCAGCACCGCCGTCGGGCTCGCCTTGATGCCCAGCTTGTGTTCGATACTGACGCAGTGCGCATCGTTGCGCGCGCCCAGAGAGCCATCGGCGTTGACAAGGAACTTCGGCACGATGAACAGGCTGATGCCCTTCACACCCTCGGGCGCGCCGCTCACGCGCGCGAGCACCAGATGGATGATGTTCGACGCCATGTCGTGCTCACCGTAGGTGATGAAGATCTTCGTACCGAAGATCTTGAAGCTGCCATCGGGTTGCGGCTCGGCGCGCGTGCGCACCATGGCCAGATCGGAGCCGGCCTGCGGCTCGGTCAGGTTCATCGTGCCGGTCCACTCGCCGGAGATCATCTTCGGGATGAACGCCTGCTGTTGTTCCGGCGTGCCGGCGGTGAGCAGCGCCTCGATCGCACCGTCCGTCAGCAACGGGCACAGCGCGAAGCTGAGGTTGGCGCTGTTGAGCATCTCGATGCACGCCGCTCCGATGGTCTTGGGCAGGTTCTGGCCACCGAACTCAGCTGGATGCTGCAGGCCTTGCCAGCCGCCTTCGCCGAACTGGCGGAAGGCCTGCTTGAAGCCCGGCGTTGTCGTGACCACGCCGTCTTTCCAGGACGACGGGTTCTTGTCGCCTTCCCAGTTCAGCGGGGCGACCACGCCTTCGTTGAACTTGGCGCACTCTTCGAGCACGGCCTGCGCCGTCTCGATGCCGGCCTCTTCGAAGCACGGCAACCGAGCCACCGCTTCGAGGCCGGCGAGCTCCTTCATGCAAAACAGCATGTCGTTGATGGGGGCGCGGTACGTCATGATCTTGTCTCCGGAAGAATGAAGGGCGCGTCAACTTGCGTTGCGCGCCCTTTGATGTGTCGTCTCGGCAATGGGCCGGATCAGCCAAGCGCCTTCACAAGTTCCGGCACGGCAGTGAACAGATCGGCCTCGAGGCCGTAGTCGGCCACCGAGAAGATCGGCGCCTCCGGGTCCTTGTTGATCGCCACGATGACCTTGCTGTCCTTCATGCCGGCCAGGTGCTGGATTGCCCCGCTGATGCCGGCGGCGATGTAGAGCTGGGGCGCCACGATCTTGCCGGTCTGCCCGACCTGCCAGTCGTTCGGCGCGTAGCCCGCGTCAACTGCTGCGCGGCTCGCACCGAGTGCAGCACCGAGCTTGTCGGCCAGCGGCGTCAGCACTTCGTTGAACTTGTCGCTGGAGCCGAGCGCACGCCCGCCGGAGACGATGATCTTCGCGGCGGTCAGCTCGGGCCGGTCGTTCTTCGCGATCTCACTGCCCGTGAAGGAGGACTTGCCGGAGTCGGCGACGGCGCTGAGCGTCTCGACGCTCGCCGTTCCACCGGTCGCCGCCGCCGGATCGAAGCCGGTCGTGCGCACCGTGATGACCTTGATCGCATCGAGGCTCTGCACCGTGGCGATCGCGTTGCCGGCATAGATCGGTCGCTCGAAGGTATCGGCAGCATCGACCTTGGTGATGTCGGAGATTTGGCCGACGTCGAGCTTGGCCGCGACACGCGGTGAGACGTTCTTGCCGGCAGCCGTGGCCGGGAACAGGATGTGGCTGTAGTCCTTGGCCGAATTTCCAACGATAGCGAGCACCTGGGCCGCGACGTTCTCGGCCAGACCATGTTCGAAGTACGCCGCATCGGCGTGCAGCACCTTGGCCACACCGACGATCTGCGCAGCTGCCGCCGCGGCGCCACCGGCGTTCGAGCCGGCGATCAGCACATGCACGTCGCCACCACACTTGAGTGCGGCGGTCACGGTGTTCAGCGTCGCGCCGCGGACGGTGGCGTTGTCGTGTTCAGCAATAACCAGCGTAGCCATCTCAGATCACCTTCGCGTCGTTCTTGAGTTTGGAAACCAGGGTGGCGACATCGGGCACCTTGATGCCGGCGCTGCGCTTGGGCGGCTCGCTGACCTTGAGGGTCTTCAGGTGCGCCTTGATGTCGACGCCTAGGTCGGAGGGCTTGAGCACCTCCATGACCTTCTTCTTGGCCTTCATGATGTTCGGCAGCGTCACATAACGCGGCTCGTTCAGGCGCAGGTCGGTGGTGATGATCGCGGGCAGCGTGAGTTTGAGGGTCTCGGCGCCGCCATCGACTTCGCGCGTGACGCTGACCGAGTCGGCCGCGAGTTCGACCTTGGAGGCGAAGGTGGCCTGCGGCAAGTCGCACAGCGCGGCGAGCATCTGGCCAGTCTGGTTGCAGTCGTCGTCGATGGCCTGCTTCCCCAGGATCACCAGGCCGGGCTGTTCCTTGTCGACCAGGGCCTTGAGGAGCTTGGCCACGGCCAACGGTTGCAGCTCGTCGGTGGTCTCGATCAGGATGGCGCGGTCGGCGCCGATAGCCATCGCGGTGCGCAGGGTCTCCTGGCACTGCGTGACGCCGCAGGAGACGGCGATGACTTCGGTCACGATGCCCTTCTCCTTGAGCCGCACGGCCTCTTCGACGGCGATCTCGTCAAACGGATTCATGCTCATCTTGACGTTGGCGATGTCGACGCCTGTGCCATCACTTTTCACGCGCACCTTGACGTTGTAGTCGACGACGCGTTTGACGGGGACGAGAACTTTCATGCGAAGAGCTCCTCAAGCAGTGTGTTCGGGGTTGCCCGGATTCTAGTTCGCGGGGGGCGCCGCGCTTGGCGCCAAGGTGACGCACGGTCACAAAAAAGAACGACCGTGCTATTTTAGACCGAAGTCGCGGATAGACTGCGCGCCGTGAACACCGACAGCACTTCATCACCCTGCATCGGCGTCTTCGATTCGGGCGTCGGCGGCCTGTCGATCCTGCGCGCACTGCATCACCGACTCGCAAGCACGTCGATGATCTACGTCGGCGACGTGGCGAATGCGCCGTATGGCGAGCGCGCGGCCAGTGAGGTCATCGCGCGCAGCATGCGGATCGTCGAGTGGCTCGCGGGCCAGGGCGCGACGATGATCGTGGTCGCCTGCAACACGGCCACGGTGTTGGCGATCGAAGCGCTTCGAGCGCGTTGGCCGACGCTGGTGTTCGTCGGCGTCGAACCCGGTGTGAAGCCCGCTGCGGCGCGATCATGCACACGGCGCATTGCGGTGATGGTGACGGCCGCCACCGCGACGAGCGGACGCCTGCAACACCTGATCACCCGCTATGCGTCGGACGCGCACGTCCACGTACAAACCTGCATCGGTCTGGCCGACGCCATCGAGCGCGGCGCGCTGGACGGGCCGGCGTTGTTCGACGTGTTGCGCCCGTTCTGCGCCGAGGTTGTCGCCGCGAACGTCGACACGGTCGTGCTCGGCTGCACGCACTATCCGTTCGTCGAGGAATCGATTCGGGCGCTGCTGGGGCCTGACATCACATTGATCGACACCGCGTCGGCGATTGCAGATCGCGCGGCCTCGTTGTGGGAGCAAACGCCAGCTGTCTTCGAGCCGGAACCGCACCTGCGCGCGATGAGCACGGGCACGTCCGAAACGATGCGAGTGTTGTTGCGGCGATGCCCTGGCCTGGAAGACATCGAGATCGAGTCGCTGGACGCGTGAGCGTGGCGCCTGTGGTGCCTGGGACGGGCATCGAACCCGTACGCCCTCTTTCAAGAAGCGGCGGATTTTAAGTCCGCTGTGTCTACCGATTTCACCACCCAGGCGAGCGAGCTGCTTTCACAGGTGGAGGCGCGACCCGGAGTCGAACCGGGCTGAACGGATTTGCAATCCGGTGCA
>JBDUAG010000273.1:0-5584 GCA_040004785.1 Burkholderiales bacterium
CCGGCGCCGGTCCGAAGCCGGGGCCGAGGCCGGAGCCGCTGGAGCTGTTCATCGCTTCAAGTCCCGTTGCAGACGGCCGCCGTGGCCGTCCTGACGATCAGTGTAGGCGTCACACCGGACCGTCGATCGAATGTTTCCATCCAGGTGCCCTCGGGGATTCCCGGAGCGTCGAAGATCGCACAATAGGCGATGCCCGCCGCCTCTGCGCTCCCTAACTGATGGCCCCGTTGGCGGCAGACGAGGCTCTCCGTGGGCGCTGGCGCAGTTGCCTTCGCCTCACGGCCATCCTCATGGCGATCGGCTTCGTCGTGACCTTTCTGGTCGCGTTCTGGGCGCGCGAACTCAGCGGCGTTCTATTCGGCTGGCCATTCAGCTTCTGGATGGCGGCACAGGGCGCGTTGCTGGTGTACCTGGCGCTGGTGTGCCTCTATGTGTGGGCAATGCGCCGGCTCGACGCCGCGTTCGGCGTCGCCGAAGACGACTGAGTCCACCCATGGCGAATCCCGAAGCCCTCGCGTTCAGGCACCGCCTCGGTCGGATCTACCTGCGCTACACGCTCGGGTTCATCGCCTTCGTCGGGCTGATCGCGCTGCTTGAGCAGGTTGGCTTGTCGCGGCGCTGGATCGGGATGATCTTTCTGCTCGCCACCGTCGCTCTGTACGCCGTGATCGGCCTGGTGAGCCGCACCACCGACGCGACCGAGTATTACGTCGCCGGGCGCCGCGTGCCGGCGATGTACAACGGCATGGCAACGGCGGCCGACTGGATGTCGGCCGCGTCGTTCATTGGCCTGGCGGGCACCTTGTACCTGCAAGGCTACGGCGGCCTGGCCTATGTGATGGGCTGGACCGGCGGCTACGTGCTGGTGGCGCTGCTGCTGGCGCCGTATCTGCGCAAGTTCGGGCAGTTCACGATCCCGGACTTCCTCGCCGAGCGCTATGGTGGTGGCGCGCCGCGGCTGATCGGGCTGCTCGCGGCGATCCTGTGTTCGTTCATCTACCTCGTGGCGCAGATCTACGGCGTCGGGTTGATCACGTCGCAGCTGACGGGGGTGGATTTCGTGCTCGGAATCTTCCTCGGGCTGGGCGGCGTGCTGTTGTGTTCGTTCCTCGGCGGCATGCGCGCCGTCACCTGGACACAGGTCGCGCAATACATCATCCTCGTGATCGCCTACCTCGTGCCGGTGATCTGGCTGTCGATCAAGCAGACCGGCATGCCGGTGCCACAGCTGGCCGTCGGGCAACAGCTGGAGCGCGTTGCAGAGCGCGAACGGCAGTTCATGCAGGATCCGACCGAGCGCGAAGTCCAGGCGCTCTTCAAGGCGCGTGCCGACGACTACACCCACAAGCTCGAGGACGTGCCCGCCACGCTCGTGCGCGACCGCGCCGAGGCGCAACGCCGCAGTCGCGACCTGAAGGCGGCGAATGCACCGCTGCGCGAGATCCAGGCGGCCGACAAGGCGCTCGCCGCGCTGCCCCGAAGCGAGGGGCAGGCGCGCGAAACGTGGGCCCGCGAGGTGGTCGCGAATCAGGCTCGCGCGCAGCCGCTCGCGGGCATGCCGCCGCACACCCAACAGTTTGCCGGCGATCCGAACGGCACGCCGGCGCAGCAGAAGGCCTTCGACGAGTCGCGCCGCAATTTCATCGCGCTGGTGTTCTGCCTGATGGTGGGTACCGCGGCGTTGCCGCACATCCTGATGCGCAGCTACACCACGCCCTCGGTGCGCCAGGCGCGCGAGTCGGTCGCCTGGACGCTGTTCTTCATCCTGCTGCTCTACCTGACCGCGCCGGCGTTGGCCGTGCTCGTGAAGTTCGAGGTCTTCAATGGGCTGGTCGGTCTGCCGTTCGACCGGCTGCCGGCGTGGGTGGCGAGCTGGGCCAAGGTCGACCCGTCGCTGGTGTCGGTGATCGACATCAACCACGACGGCATCCTGCAGCTCGGCGAGTTCCGCATCGGCAGCGACCTCATCGTGCTCGCCACGCCCGAGATCGCCGGCCTGCCGTACGTGATCTCCGGGATGGTCGCCGCGGGCGGGCTCGCTGCGGCGCTGTCTACGGCCGACGGGCTGTTGCTGACGATCTCGAACGCGCTGTCGCACGACCTGTACTTCAAGATGATCGGCGGCGTCAACGCTTCGCCGACCCGGCGCGTGACGATCTCCAAGGTGCTGCTGCTGGTCGCCGCGCTGGCGGCTGCCGGTGTTGCGGCGCAGCGCCCGGCCGACATCCTGTTCTTGGTGACCGCGGCGTTCTCGATTGCCGCGTCGGCGTTCTTCCCGGCGCTGGTGCTCGGCATCTTCTGGAGCCGCGCCAACAAGTGGGGCGCGCTGAGCGGGATGGGTTGTGGGCTGGCGGTGACCTTGTACTACCTGATCCGCAATGAGCCTTGGCTGCGCAGCGCGTTCCGCGTGACGGCGCCGTTCGAGCTGTGGTGGGGCATCCTGCCGGTGTCGGCAGGCGCTTTCGGCGTGCCGCTTGGCTTCATCGTGTGCGTGGTGATGAGCCTGGTCACCCCGGCACCATCGACGGAGCTGCGCCGATTCGCCCGCGACCTGCGACAACCCGAGCGCTCGGCTTGACTCGGGGTATACTCGCAGGCTTACCTTGCTACACCCGGGTTTGACGCTTCGGGGTGGCTGAACCAACCCACGCACCTTGACAAACCGTCAGGGTCGTGGAAATCCACAAGGAGTCTCAATGCGTCACTATGAAATCGTCTTGCTGATCCATCCGGATCAAAGCGAACAGGTTCCGGCCATGCTGGAACGCTACAAGGGTGTTATCACCGCTGGCGGTGGCAAGGTCCACCGCGTGGAAGACTGGGGTCGTCGTCAGATGGCCTACATGATCCAGAAGCTCGCGAAGACCCACTACCTCTGCCTCAACATCGAGTGCAGCAAGGAAGTGCTGGCCGAGCTCGAAACCGGCTTCCGCTTCAACGACGCCGTCATTCGCCACCTCACGGTGCTGCAGGACGAAGCCGTGACTGCGCCGTCCGTGATGATGAAGATGGTCGAGCGTGAAGACTCGCGCAAGTCGTCGCCGCCACCCGAGCGTGGCGAGCGAGGCGATCGCCCGGAACGCCAGGAGCGCCCGCCGCAGGAGGCCTCGGCCTGACGATGCCGGCGCCGTTGCTGTCACCGCAGCGCTGAATGAACCGCCTGGTTCTGACGGCACAGCTGGTGGAACGAGGCGCGTTGCGTTACACCCCCGCCGGTCTGCCGGCCCTCGATTTGAGCCTGAAGCACGAATCGGAGGTCACGCAAGACGGCAAGCCCCGCAAGGTCTGGTTCGATATCCGGGCCCGGGCGATCGGTGAGATCACAGCGCGTGTCGAGAAGCTGGAGTTGGGAAGCACACACGGCTTTGCCGGCTTCCTGGGTTCGCAGCGCAACGGCCGAGGTGTCGTGTTCCATGTAACCGAGCTGGATTGAAGTCTCAGACATCAGTCGGCTCACTGTTCGAATCAATGAGGTGTCAATATGCCCCCGCCACGTGGTAAAGGTCGGTTCTCCAAGGACCGCAAACCCAAGCGCAACACCCAATCGCTGTTGTTCCGTCGCAAGCGCTTTTGCCGCTTCACGGTCACCGGCGTCAAGCAGATCGACTACAAAGACATCGACACGCTGCGCGACTTCATCGGTGAAAACGGCAAGATCACGCCCGCCCGCCTGACCGGCACGCGCGCGTTCTTCCAGCGCCAGTTGACGACGTGCATCAAGCGCGCCCGTTTCCTGGCGATGCTGCCGTACAGCGACCAGCACAAAGTCTGAGGAGCAATCACATGCAAATCATCCTGCTGGAAAAAGTCGCCAACCTCGGCAACCTCGGCGACGTCGTCAAGGTCAAGGACGGTTACGCACGCAACTTTCTGATCCCGACACGTGCGGCTCGCCGCGCGACCGAATCGGCGATCAAGGAATTCGAGCTGAAGCGCGCCGAGCTCGAGAAGGCCGCCGCCGAGAAGCTCGCGACGGCTGCCGCGCTGGGCGAGAAGATGAGCGGCCGCACCGTGCACATCACGCAAAAGGCGGGTGTGGATGGTCGTCTGTTCGGCTCGGTCACGAATGCCGACATCGCGGATGCACTGACCCGCATCGACTTCAAGGTCGTGAAGGCGCAAGTGCGGATGCCCAACGGCCCGCTGAAGACCGTCGGTGAGCACACCGTGACGGTCGCGCCGCACACCGATGTCGTGGTTGAAGTCAAGGTTGTGGTTCTCGGCGAAACCGACTAAGGTCTTGCCTAGATCGACGACAGGGCCGGCATTGCCGGCCCTTCTCTTTTGGGCGATGCAGTTTCCTCGTGTTTCCCCCGCTTTCCAACCGGATATGCACAGGCTTGCGCACAGATGCCGACCACCTTCCTCCCCACCGAGTATTCGTCGTCCTCAGCCCAGCCTGACGACGAGATCGCGAAGCTGCGCATCCCGCCGCATTCGGTCGAAGCCGAGCAGAGCGTGCTCGGCGGGCTGCTGCTCGACAACAGCGCCTGGGATCGCGCCGGCGACCTGCTGACCGACAGCGACTTCTACCGCTACGAGCACCGCTTCATCTACGCCGCCATCGGCGCGCTCGTCAGCGCCACCAAGCCGGCCGACGTGATCACGGTGTTCGAGCAATTGCAGAGCCTGGGCAAGGCCGATGAATGCGGCGGGCTCGTCTACCTCAACGCGCTGGCTCAGAGCGTGCCGAGCGCGGCCAATATGCGCCGCTATGCCGAGATCGTGCGCGAGCGCGCGGTGCTGCGCAAGCTCGTCGCGGCCAGCGACGAAATCGCGACCAGCGCGTTCAACCCGCAGGGCCGCGCCGTTTCCGAGATCCTCGACGAGGCCGAAGGCAAGATCTTCCGCATCGGCGAAGAGGGCTCGAAATCGCAGCAGGGCTTCCAGAGCATGGACTCGCTGGTGGTCGCCTTGCTCGATCGCGTCACCGAGTTGCACGAGAACGGTGCCGAGGACGTGACCGGCGTGCGCACTGGCTACTTCGACCTCGATCGCATGACCTCCGGCTTCCAGCCCGGCGACCTGATCGTGCTGGCGGCGCGGCCGTCGATGGGCAAGACCGCGTTCGCGCTGAACATCGCCGAGCATGTGGCGGTGAGCGAGGGCCTGCCGGTCGTCGTGTTCTCGATGGAAATGGGTGCGGCGCAACTCGCGCTGCGGCTGGTCGGTTCGCTCGGGCGCATCGACCAGAGCAACCTGCGCACCGGCCGCCTGAAGGACGACGAATGGGGGCGTCTCTCGGAAGCGGTCGAGAAGCTCGGCTCGGTCAGCATGTTCATCGACGAAAGCTCGGCGCTGACGCCGACCGAGGTGCGCGCCCGCGCGCGTCGCCAGGCGCGCCAGTGCGGCCAGCTCGGCCTGATCGTGGTCGACTACCTGCAGCTGATGAGCGGCAGCTCGGGCACCAGCGAAGAGAACCGCGCCACCGTGATCGGCGAGATCTCGCGCGGACTCAAATCGCTCGCGAAGGAGCTGAAGTGCCCGGTGATCGCGCTCTCGCAGCTGAACCGCAGCGTCGAGACCCGTACCGACAAGCGCCCGATGATGAGCGACCTGCGCGAGTCCGGCGCGATCGAGCAGG
>JBDUAG010000274.1:0-5571 GCA_040004785.1 Burkholderiales bacterium
ACATGCGGTCGAGCAGCGAGAACACGCCGCAGATGAACATCTCGTTGCGCATCTCTTCGTCGCCGGTGCTGCGCACGAGTTCTTCCATCAGCAAGCCGCGCCGCACCGCCGCGAACATGACCGGCTTCAGGTTCACGTCCTTGCTCGCGGTGGCGAGCAGCAACGCAAGCCAGCGCTTCAGGCGCTGGTAGCCGAGCATCATGATGGCGTGACGGAACGAGTTGATCTCGACACGCAGCCCGAAGGCCGGCGAGTTGATGTAGCGCAACAGCTTGAAGGCCAGCGGCGGGTCGAGCTTGAGCGTGTTCTCGAGCTTCTCGATCGGCTCTTCCTTGTCGACCTGGTTGATCAGCTTGACGATCGCCTGCAGGCCGGGCCCGGCCTGCGCCTGGCCACTGCGCGCGGCGGTGGTGGTGACCGCGTCGTCGATCGGCCAACCGAGCACGGCTTCGGCGCCACGCGCGAACGCGGCTTCCATGTCGGCCACGGTGCGCACGCCGGATTGCACATGCAGGATGCTGCGGGTCACACCCGACGGCGGAGCCGGCTCGTTGAGGCGGCGCTCGTCGGCCAGATCGATGATCGAGTACTTGAAGCACGGCAGCACGTCGCGCGGCAGCTCCTTCAGCGGCCGGCCCTTCAGCAGCATCGTGCTGCCGTTGGCGTGCAGCGTGCGCAGCGATTCCACATTGGCCGGATCGACCGCCATGAACGCCGGGATCTCGACCATCAAGTTGGCCGACGGGCGCGCCAGCATCAGATCCTGAAGCAGGCTTTCGCTGATGATGTTGAGCGAGACGCGAGCGCCCGAGGCGGGCCAGACGTTGCCGACCTCGTGCAGCAGTTGCCCAACGTCGAGCATCGCGTCGGTGCGCAGCGGGAACACCGTCAGGCGCGTGGCGCTGACGGCGCGATTGCGGTCGATGAAGGGGGAATAGCCGAGTGCGACCTGCCCCAGGATCGTTGCATCGCTCACGCGCGTTCCCCGGCTTGTGGATCAAACTGCATGTCAGGCACTGAGGTAGTTGAACAGCGACAACTTCTGCACCAAGGAGTACGCCTTGAGGGCCGCATCGTAGCCGGTCTGCTGGCTCGAGAAGTCGGAGAGGGCCTGCGTCATGTCGAGATCGGCGGCGTTGGACTGCTCGGTCTGGCTCGACAGCTTCAGCGCCGACAGGCGCGTGGTCACGGAATCGACGCGGTTGAGTGCGGAGCCGACCTGGGCGCGCACCGCCGACATCTGGCCCAGGACCGAATCGAGGCTGCCCAGGTTGGTGGAATTCGTCTGCGCGATCTGCGAGCCGGTGCGGCCCGGGATCTTCAGGTCGGCGATCGCCTTGTCGATCGTGTCGAACACGCTCAGGCTGGCGCTGGACGGCGCGAGCTCGAAAACATCGCCGTTCGCGGGCTGACCGCTGATCGCGGCCGCCAGGCCGTCGACCTGCACCGCCTGGCCCGGCGTGAACGCGACGTTGGTCTGCGCCGTTGCCACGCCGTCCTTCAGCACCGAGTAGGTCGTCGCGCCGGCAAGCACGCTGAACTGCACGCTGTAGGTCGAGCCGGTGACGGCGGACGGATTGGTGACGTTGCCGCCGTCGATCCACGCCGTGCCGGTGCTGGTGACGGCGCGAGTCGCGAACACGCCATTGCCGGTGCGCGCGGTCATCCAGGTCGAGGCGCCGTCCGTCGTCAGCGGCAGTGGCTCGCCCGAGGCCGCCTGGGCCTGACCCGACGTGCCCTGGTACGCGACGCCACCCAGCACATCGGCAAACGGCGGCTGCGATGCGCCCTGGCCGCCGAACAGATACTTGCCCGAACCGTCGGTGCGGTTCGCCACGGCGAGCAGTTGCTGGCGCAGGTCGGAGAGCTGGTTCGCCACCGTCGTGCGCTCGGCATCGGTGTAGGTGGCGTTGCCTGCAGACACCATGGCCTCGCGCGCCTGTTGCAGCAGCTCGGTGGCATCGCCGATGGCGCTGTCGGTGAGTGTCATCGCGGTGTTGCTGGCATCTACACCGCGCTGGTTCGCCACCGTGCGCTGCTCGGCGGCCAGCGCGCGCTCGGCGCGCGCCGCAGCGGCCGGGTCGTCGCTGGCGCGGTTGACACGCTTGCCGGTCGTCATCTGCTGCTGCGTGCCGCTGAGCTTGGCCTGTCGCTCCATCAGCGCATCGAGCGAGGTGTTGTAGGTGTTGGAGGTGCTGATGTGCATGAGAACGCCTCGGAGAAGGTATGAGAACGCCAGCGCGAGGATCAGCCCGCGGCGGTTTGCAGCATCGTGTCGAACACGGCCTGCGCGACCTGCAGGATCTTGGCCGCGGCCTGGTAGCTTTGCTGGAACTGGATCAGGCGCGCCGCCTCTTCGTCGAGGTTGACACCGTCTTCGTTGGCGCGCGCCGTCTCGGCCTGGCTCGCCGCAGCGCTCGACATCGTCGCCGCCGTCTGACCGCCCTGTACACGCACGCCGACGCTCGCGAGCGCGCTCGCATACGCATCGGTGATGCTCAGGCTCGACGCGCTGCTCGCGCCCGCGCCGTTCGAGCTCACGATTGGCGACTTGCCAAGGGCGGCGAATGCCAGCGCGTTGCCGTTGTTGGATGCGGTCGCCGTCGTCGGCACCACGCTGACGGTGTCGCCGCTGCGCGGCACGCCGTCCAGGCTGAGCTCGAAACCATTCAGGCTGATCGGTGTGCCGGCCGTCCACGTGCCGGTGCCCGTGGTCGCGTCGCTCATCGTCCAGGTGTAGTTGCCGGTGTTGGACGTGAACGCGATGCTGGCGCTGAGTGCACCGTTGTAGCCGGGCGTGACCGCGACCAGCGAGTTCAGGGTGGCCGTGCCAGTGTTGTTGACGCCGAGGCTGCCGGTGAACGGCGACGCCGCGGCGATCCCTTTCGAGCTGCCGAGGACGGACTGCATGCTGTCCGCCGCCGTCGCCACCGGTTGCACCAGAAAGCGATCGCCGGACGCAGCCGTGCCGCCGGTGAGTGTCAGGGTCACGCCGTCGACCGTGACCCCGGCCGCCAGTTGCGCCGGCGTGAACGGGCTGCCGGTCACGGCCGATTGATCGAACGAGCGCGTGAGCGTGTAGTTGGCACCATCGAAGCCGAGCGCGTAGTCGCTCGCCTGCAGCTTCGAGGCATCGATGGTCGTCGCGGTGAGCGTGGCGGTGCCGTTGTTGTCCGCCGCAGCGAGCACGCGCGGCGCGCCGACCGAGAAGATCGGCGCGCCAGCACTTGCCGGCTGGCCCAGGTCCAGCCCCAGCGACTGCTGCGTGTTGACGGCGCCGCTGACCGCAGCGGCCATCTGGCCGAGCAGGTTGCGGGCCGAGGTCATGTCCTCGTTCTGGAACTTCATCAGCCCGGCAAGCGAGCCGCCGACCAGGCCGTCGGTCGGGATCAGGCGGTTGGTCGCGCCTTCGTTCATCGTCAGCATCACCTTGGCCGGATCGAAGGTGTCGGGCACGGCCTTGATCGTGTTGGCGTTCGCCCCCAACACGAGGTTCTGGCCGCCGCCGATGAAGACGCCGACACTGCCGTCGTCGGCCGAGATGGTCGTGATGTTGATGGTCGCGGCGATCTTGGTGATCAGTTGGTCGCGCTGGTCGAGCAGCTGGTTCGGCGCCTGCCCCGAGCCCTTCAGCGAGGCGATCTGCTGGTTCAGCTTGGCCACGCTCTGCGCCATCGTGTTCAGGCTGGCGACGGAGGCCTTCACGTCCTGTGTCACGCCGGTCTGCAGGTCGTTGAGCTGGTCGGCCCCGGCCTTGAACCGGGCCGCCAGCTCCTGTGCCTGGCTCAGCGTGACCTGGCGCGCCGACGCATCGCTCGGGTTGTTGGCCACATCCACGAACGAGTTCATCAGCGCGCCGGCCGCATACCCCAAGCCCGACTCGCCGATCGGGAACACGTTCTCGAGCTGCGTGAGTTTGTCCAGCCGCGCGGAATCGGCGGCCGAAACCGAGCCCGTGTTGATCGCCTGGCTGGTCAGGTACTGGTTGTACGCGCGGCTCACCGTCGTGACGTTGACGCCCTTGCCGAAGAAGCCCGAGCCGGTGAACTGCGACGGCGCATCAGCCAGCACGACTTGCTGGCGCGAATAGCCGACCGTGTTGGCGTTGGCGATGTTGTTGCCGGTGGTCTGCAACGCTGCGTAGCTGGCCGACATCGCTGTCTTGCCGATCGACATCAGTGCGCTCATGCCACATTCCCTTGCGTGTTCGAGCCGGCGCGTTGCATGCGCAGCGTGGTGTTGATGACGCGCGTGAGCTTGTCGGCGTAGGCCGGGTCGGTCGCATAGCCGGCGCGTTGCAGGCCCTGCGCAAAACCCTGAGCGCTTGCCGCGGAGGCGACGACCGGCGCGTAGCGCGGGCTCTCCTTCATCATGCGGGCGTAGTCGCGAAACGATTCGTCGTAGCTCGCGTAGGCGCGAAACTTCGCGAGCACCTTGCGCGGCTCGCCATCGACGACTTCGGTCGTCATGACCTGCGCGACCGGGCCCTTCCAGCCCGCGCCGGCCTTGATGCCGAACAGGTTGTGCGAGCTCGAGCCGTCCGCATTGCGGATCTCGCGCTTGCCCCAGCCGGATTCATGCGCGGCTTGAGCGACCATGAACGCCGCCGGGATGCCGCTCTGCTCGGATGCCGCGCGCGCCGAAGCCTCGTGCATGCGCAGGAACTCCTCCTGGCTCGGCTTCATCGCGGCCGAACCGACGCTGCCGGCGGGCGCGTTCGCAACATTCGCCGCCGGCAGCGCCGCATTTGGTGCGAGGCCGGTGATCTGCCGCTCCAGCTGGCGCGCGATCACGTCGCCCAGACCGCCGGGCAGGCCGCTGATCTTGTTCGCGTACTGCGTGTCGAGCATCTCGGTGCTCATCTGCGAGCCTGCGCTGTCGAGCATGCCGCTGCTCATCGACGATTCGCGCATGCTCTTCATCAGTTGCTGCATGAACAGCGCCTCGAACTGCTTCGCCGCAGCACGTATGGCCGCCTTCGGATCGCTCGCGGCGCGGGTGCGCAGCGCGCTCAGGTCGTCCGACGGAAGCCCGGAAATTGCCACGATCAGATCACCTCGATCTCGGCGTTCAAGGCACCGGCCGTCTTCATCGCCTGCAGGATCGCGAGCAGATCCTGTGGCGTGGCGCCGAGCGAGTTCAGCGCCTTGACCACGTCGGCGAGCTTGGTGCCGGCCGGCAGCTGGATCAGCGAACCGGGCTCCTGCTTGATCGTGATGTCGGCCTTGTCGCGCGAGACGGTCTGTCCGCCCGTGGACAGCGCATTCGGCTGGCTCACCACCGGCGTCGAGTTGATCGTGACCGACAGGCTGCCGTGCGCCACCGCGCACGGATTGAGCGTGACGGTCTGGTTCACGACCACCGAGCCGGTGCGTGCGTTGATGACGATCTTGGCCGCCGGGGCGGCGAGCTCGAGCGGCAGGTTCTCGATGTCGGCCATGAAGGCGACGCGCGCATCCACGCCCTCGGGCATGCGCACGCGCACCACGCGACCGTCCATCGCCTGCGCCACGCCGCTGCCCATCTTCGCGTTGACGGCCCGCGCCACTTCGCGCGCGGTGTTGTAGTCGT
>JBDUAG010000275.1:0-5566 GCA_040004785.1 Burkholderiales bacterium
GAACTGGCGGTAGACGAACAGGCCGGCGAGCACGGTGTAGGCGATGCCGACGGTCGAGACCTCGGTTGCCGTGGCCACGCCTTCGACGACCACGGTGCGGATCACGAACGGCAGCGCCAGCGCCGGCAGCGCGATCCACAGCGCCTTGCGGATCTGCGCGCCGGTGGCCTTGGTCACGGCCCGCATGTCTTCGCCGCGCGATTGAAGGTACACGACGACAGCAAGCGCGATCATGCCGACGACCGCGGGCAACAGGCCGCCGGTGAACAGCGCGGCGATCGACACGCCGGTGACGGCGCCGATCGTGATCAGCACGAGGCTCGGCGGGATCGTCTCGCTCATCGCGCCCGAGGCCGAGAGCAGCGCGACCAGATCGCCGTCCTTGGCACCACGCGCCTTCATCTCGGGGAACAGCGCCGGCGCGACCGCGGCCATGTCGGCCGCCTTCGAACCCGAGATGCCGGAGACGAGGTACATCGCGCCGAGCAGCACGTACTGAAGGCCGCCGCGCACATGGCCGATCAGCGACGCCAGGAAATCGACCATCGCGCGCGCCAGGCCGGTCATCTCGATCAGCGCACCGAGAAACACGAACAGCGGCACCGACAGCAGGATGATGTGCGACATGCCTTCGTCCATGCGACTGACGACGATGGTCAGTGGCGTGGTCGTCGTGAAGATCAGGTAGGCGAGCGTGGCGATGCCGAATGCGATCGCGATCGGCAGCCCGAGCACGACGCACACAGCGACCATCACGACGAAGAAGATCAGCAGGTTCCAGTTGCCGAGCTGCGCGAACACCGGCTTGAACAGCCACAGGCCGCCGACGATCGCGGCGACGAGCACGATGCACGAAAGTGCGTCCATCACCGAGGCGCGCTCCGCGAGCCGTGCCAGCGCGATGACGAGCAGCAGCGCGCAACCGACGCCGATGGCCGCCACGCGCACGCCGTCGCGCCATTCGAGCGCGGGCGTGGTCACCACCCACTGATCGACGAAGTGCTCGTAGGAAGGCTCCAGCATCAGCAGCGCGAAGACCACCGTCACGACCACGCCGAGCGCCTCGACCCAGGCACGGCGTCGCGGGCTCATCAACCCCAGGAACGTGGTCAGCCGCATGTGCTCGTCGCGCCGCAGCGCGATGACGGCGCCGAGCATCGCCAGCCACAGGAACAGGATCGAGGCGAGCTCGTCCGACCAGGTCAGTGGCGCGTTGAAGATGTAGCGCGACACGACGCCGGCGAACAGGATCAGCGTCTCCAGCGCGACCAGCACCGCGGCGGGGTACTCGGTGATCGCCGCGAGCACGCGGTCGAAGCGGACCCAGCCGGCGCGGCGCGGCGCGGCGCTCGTGGCCGACGGGGCTTGCATCTTGACGGTCGGGTTCGGAGCGGCGAGGTTCAGGCGAGCTTGCCGGAGTACTTCTCCAGCTTGGCCATCGCCTCGTCCCCGAACTTGCCGCGCCATTCCTTGTAGAAGCCGGCCTTCGAGAGCGCGTCGCGGAACGACTTGTTGTCGGGGTAGTTGAAGGTCAGGCCCTTGGCCTTGAGCTGCGCCTCGAGGCCGTTGTTGAGGCGGCGGATGTCGTCGCGCTGCTTCAGCACGGCGTCGGTGACGTTCTTCGTGATCATCGCCTGCAGGTCGGGCGTGAGCGAGGCCCAGCGCTTGCCGTTGAAGAGCACCCACTGGCCGTCCCACATGTGGCCGGTCATCGAGCAGTACTTCTGCACCTCGTAGAGCTTGGCGAGGTCGATCACCGCGAGCGGGTTCTCCTGGCCCTCGACGACCTTGGTCTGCAGGGCCGAATAGACCTCGCTGAAATTGATGCTCGCGGGCGACGCCTCGAGCGCCTTGAACATCGACGTCCATAGCGGGCTCACCGGCACGCGGATCTTGAACCCCTTCAGGTCGGCCGCGGTATTGATCGGCCGGGTGCTGCTGGTGATGTTGCGATAGCCGTTGTCCAGGCACTTGTCGAACACATGCAGGTTGACCTTGCCGATCGCCGCACGCACATGCGCGCCCAGGTCGCCGTCCATCGCGGCCCACACGGTCGGGTAGTCCTTGAACGCAAAAGCCAGGCCGTTGATGCCGGCCACCGGCACCAGCGTCTGCAGGATCAGGCCGGAGAGCGGGAAGATGTCGATCGCGCCCGAGCGCACTTGCGAGAGCATGTCGGTGTCGCCACCGAGTTGGTTGTTCGGGAACAGCTGGATCTCGACCTTGCCGCTGGTGTCCTTCTTGATCACCTCCGCGGCTTCGCGGATGCGCACATTGCTCGGGTGCGTCACAGGAATGTTGGTCGCCCACTTGAGCGTGATGGGCGCACTCTGCGCAAACACCGGGTGGCTAGCCACGGCGAGGGCGCCGGTGGCGGCAAAGCCTTGGACGAAGTGGCGGCGTGCGAGGGTCATGTCTTGTCTCCGGTGTGGTTTGTATTCGAGTGTTCAGTACATGACGAGGCCGTTGTCGGCGACCAGCGTGCTGCCGGTGATGCTGCTCGCCTCGGGCGAGACCAGGAACGCGATCGCCGCCGCCATCTCGTGCGGCAACGCGGTGCGGTTCAGCACGCTCATGCCCTCGACGCGGGTGCGGTGCGCGTCGTTCTTCCAGTGCTCGGCAATCATCGGCGTCAGCGTTGCGCCGGGTGCGATCGTGTTGACGCTGATGCCACGCGGCGCGAGGGCGCGCGCCGCGTTCTTCGTCAGCGCCAGCACGGCGCCCTTGCTGGCCGCATACGCCGCGGTGCCGCTCAGGCCGCCGCCGCGGATACCCGCCACGCTGGACACGGTGCAGATGCGCGCGCCGGGCTGCATGCGCAGCGCGGCCTCGCGGATGCAGACGAAGGTGCCGATCACGTTGACCTCGTTGACGCTGCGGAAGGTGTCCACCGTCAGGTCCATGAACGGCGTCGTCTCGCCGACGCCGGCGCTGGTGACGAGCACATCGAGCGTGCCGAGAAACGCCAGCGCTTCGTCGAAGGCAGCGATCACGCGGGCCTCGTCGGTCACATCGGCGCAGATCGCGAGGTGCTCCGGGCTGTTCAGCGGCTCGGTCGCCGCGGCCATGTCGATGCCGACGGTGCGGTAGCCACGGCGCGCGAGCTCCGCCACCGTGGCGGCGCCGATGCCGCTGGCCGAGCCGGTGACGATCGCGGTACGTGTCATTGGAAAAAACCTTTCGCCACCGCGACGATCTTGTCGGCCGTCAATCGCGATTCGTTTTCGAGCGGCTGCGCGTAGCCGACCGGGATGCGCGGCGCGCCGAGCCGCTTGACCCGCACATTCAGCGCCTCGGCCACGCTGGCCGCGATCTCGGCGCCGAAGCCGGCCACTTGCACCGCCTCGTGCACGACGAGCAGCCGCCGGGTTCGCGCACACGACGCGAGCACCGCGTCGCGATCCCAGGGCCAGAGCGTGCGCAGGTCGATGATGTCGGCCGACACGCCCGCGTCGCTGAGCGCCTGCGCCGCGTCGAGCGACGGCTGCACGCCACGCGACCAGGTCACGATCGTCAGGTCGTTGCCGGCCCGTACGGTGCGCGCACGGCCGAGTTCGATCACCTCGCTCGTGTCCACGTCGGCCTGCGTGCCCCACAGCTCCTTGTGCTCCATGTAGACCACCGGGTCACCGCTGGCCAGCGCGGCACGCAGCAGGCCGTGGTTGTCCTGCGGCGTCGCGGGCGTGACGACGACGAGGCCGGGGATGTGCGCAAACCAGGCTTCGAGCGATTGCGAGTGCTGCGCGGCCGACGCGCTCCAGATGCCGATCGGCAAGCGCATCACCAGCGGCACGCGGCCCTGGCCGCCGAACATGAAGCGGTTCTTCGCAGCTTGGTTGACGATCTCGTCGATCGCGCACAGCGCGAAGTCGACCACGCGCATCTCGACCACCGGGCGCAGGCCGGCGAGCGCCATGCCCACCGCCGCGCCCATGATGTTGGCCTCGGAGATCGGCGTGTCGATCACGCGCAGCGCGCCGAACTCGCTCTGCAGCCCGCGGTACTGACCGAACACCCCGCCGCGGCCGAGGTCTTCGCCGAGCGCGACCACGCGCGGGTCGACGCGCATCAGATCACCCAACGCGGTCGCCGCTGCCTGCGCGTAGGTCATCAGCGCCATGTGCCGGCTCCGGTGGTGATGACGTCCTCGAAGGCGGCGCTGGCCTCGGGCCAGGCCGCGGCTTCGGCGGCACGCATCGCGGCGGCGATCTCGGCCTGCGCGGCGGCATCGATCGCATCGACATCGCCGACGCTCACGCCTTGTGCGAGCAATTTCGCGCGCGCCAGCGTGAGCGGGTCGGCGAGCAGCGCGGCCTCGACCTCGGCGGCGTCGCGGTAGGTGCCGGGATCGACCGACACGTGGCCCTTGAAGCGGTAGGTGAGCGCGTGCAGGAAGCGCGGGCCGCCGCCGGCGCGGATCTGCGCGAGCAAGGTCCCGGCGGCGGCGTGCACCGCCATCACGTCGTTGCCGTCGACCGTCAGCCCATCGATCCCCATGCTGCGCGCGCGCGCCGTGGCGCCGTCGCCCGCCGTCATCGATGCGGTCGGGGTGGTCGCCGAGATGCGGTTGTCCTCGCAGACGAACAGCACCGGCAACGCATACACCTCGGCCCAGTTCAGGCCTTCGAGAAACGGCCCGCGGTTGACCGCACCGTCGCCGAAGAAGCAGGCGACGACGTGCGGCTCGCCCTTGATCTTCAGCGCGTGCGCCGCACCGACCGCGATCGGGATGCCGGCCGCGACGACGCCGTTTGCGCCCAGCATGCCGACGCTGAAATCAGCGATGTGCATCGAGCCGCCCTTGCCCTGGTTGGTGCCGGTGGCGCGGCCGAACAGCTCGCACATCATCGGCACGACCGCCGCGCCCTTGGCCAGCGTATGGCCGTGGCCGCGGTGCGTGGACGTGAGCAGGTCTTGGTGGCTCAGGTGCTTGCACACGCCGGCCGCCACGGCCTCCTGGCCGGTGGAAAGATGCAGCGGGCCGCGCACCAACGCGGGCTTGGCGTTGGCGGCCAGGCCCCAGGCGGCGACGCCACCCTGGCTGGCGATCTCGGCCGCGTTCTCGAACGCGCGGATGCGCGACATCAAACGGTAGAGGTCGAGAAGCAGAGCGGCGGAGTTCAAGTCTGGTGCTGCGGCTGAGGGCGACCAAAGATGCTAGCAGCCGGGCCTTGCCGGGGCTGTTGGGGTTGTCGCTAGAAGTCGGGGCAGATCGACTTGATCACCGCCGCGTCGTCGAGCTCGCCAAGACCGGCGGCAACGGTCGCCTTGAACAAGCGCAGCGCCTCGTCGCCGAGCGGCGTGTCGACCCCGGCGGCATCGGCCATCTGCACCGCGAGGCCGACGTCCTTCGTCAGGATCACGCTGCGCGCGCGCGGCGCGTAGTCGCCCTCCAGCGCACGCGCCATGCGGTCGGTGACGATCCACGACGCGCCGCTCGACGCCTTGATGACCTCGAACAGCGCGCGCTTGTCGAGGCCGAGCCGCGCGCCCAGCGCCATTGCCTCGGCACCGGCGACGAGGTTGATGCCGGCGAGCAGGTTGTTGACCAGCTTGGTGCGCGCCG
>JBDUAG010000276.1:0-5540 GCA_040004785.1 Burkholderiales bacterium
CAACGTGCTGGGGTCGTCGTTCCCGGCGTATCGCGTCGCGGTGATCGGCGTCGGCGCGGCCGTCGCGATCGGCCTGACGCTGTGGTTGCGGTTCTCGAAGACCGGCCTCTTCGTGCGCGCCGCCAGCACCGACCCGACGACGACCGCCATGCAAGGCGTCAACACCGACAGCCTGAGCGCAATGGTCGTCGGCCTGGGCACCGCGCTCGCAGGCCTCGCCGGGGTGGTGGCGGCGCCGTTCCTCTCACTCTCGCCGTCGATGAGCAGCGACGTGATCATCGACTCGTTCGTCGTCGTCGTGATCGGCGGCCTCGGCAGCCTGGCCGGCGCGTTCATCGCCGCGATGGTGCTCGGGCAGGTGCAATCGCTCGGCGCGGTGTGGCTGCCGGACGTCTCGGCGCTGCTGCCGTTCGCAATCATGGTCGGCATCCTGCTGTGGAAGCCCTCCGGCCTCGCCGGCAGCCGGACCTGAGGTGGCGACCATGAGCAACTCATTGTCGACCTCGCGCCTTGCCGGCAGCACCGTCGCGGCGCTGGCCATCGGTGCCCTCGCCTGCCTGCTCATCGGCTCGAGCGGCCTGCTTTCGCTGCTCACCCAGGCAGTGATCTACGCGGTGTTCGCGCTCGGCCTCGGCCTGCTGCTGAAGCAGAACGGCATGGTCAGCTTCGGCCACGCGCTGTTCTTCGGCGCGGCGGGTTACATCGTCGCGATCCTGATCCAGCTGAAGGCCGTGCCGGCCGAACTGGCGATCCTGATCGCAGTCGTCGGCCTGACGGCGTTCGCGTTCCTGATCGGCCTGGTGATGGTGCGTGTGCCGGGTGTCGCGTTCAGCATGCTCACGCTCGCGGTCGGCCAGATGGCCTTCCTCACCGCCTCGCGCTCGCGCGGGCTGACCGGCGGCGCCGACGGCATGAACGTGGAGTGGCCGTCGGCGCTGTTCGGCATCTCGACCTCCGTTCTGCTCAAACCCGCGAGCATGTTGATGCTGAGCTGGACGGTGCTGGTGCTCGCCGTGCTCGCCCTCGCGTTCCTGCTGCGCTCGCGCTTCGGCGGCATCACCGAGGCCGCGCGCGACAACGAGGAACGCGCCCGCTTCATCGGTATCCAGACGCTGATACCGCGCGCGGCGGTCTACGCGCTGTCCGCCGGCATCACGTCGATCGCCGGCGTGCTGGCCGCACTCAACACCGGCCTCGTGTCGCCGGAGAACCTGCACTGGAGCCTGTCGGGCGTCGCGCTGATGATGGTCGTCGTCGGCGGCACCCGAGTGCTGTGGGGCCCGGCCCTCGGCGCAGCGGTGTACTTCTTCGCGAAGGACGTGCTCGGCGACCACTCGCAGCACTGGATGGCGATCTTCGGCATCGCGCTGATCGTCGTCATCGTGTTCGCCCCCGAAGGCCTGTCGGGGCTGCTGCTGCGCTGGGGGCGCCGCAAGAACGGCCCGGTTTCACGCGTGGCCACCGCCGTGTCCACCGCGCACTGACCGAGGGACGACCCCATGACGAACTACGTGCTCCAGACCGAAGGCGTGGCCATCCACTACGGTGGCGTGAAGGCGGTCGACGGCGTCGACCTGACGCTCGAGAAAGGCCAGATCCGCGGCCTCATCGGCCCGAACGGCGCCGGCAAGACGACCGTCATCAACGCCCTCACCGGCCGCTCGCCGCTGACGCGCGGCAAGGTCACGCTGCGCGGTGAAGACGTGAGCTTGCTGGGCGTGGTCGAGCGCCGCCGCCGCGGCCTCTCGCGCTCGTTCCAGCGCACCAGCGTCTTCGGCCAGATGGGGGTGCGCAAGCAGGTCGAACTGGCGTCGTACAAGATGGGCGTGGCCGACCCCGGCGCAGACGCCGACGACGTGCTGCGCGAACTCTCGCTCGACGGCATGGCCGACGTCACCGCCGCCGACCTCGGCTACGGCGAACAGCGCCGCCTCGACCTCGCGCTCGCACTCGTCGGCCGGCCCACCGTGCTGCTGCTCGACGAGCCGATGGCCGGCCTGTCGGTCAAGGAGTCGCTCGACCTGGCGCAGCACCTGAAGGCCCTGACCTCGCGGCGCGATGTGTCGGTGCTTCTGGTCGAACACGACATGGACGTGGTGTTCGGCATCTCCGACGTCATCACCGTGTTCGAACTCGGCCGCGTCATCGCCGCCGGCTCGCCCGCCGAGGTGCGGCGCGACCCGCGTGTGCGCGAGGCCTATCTCGGGAGCGCGGCATGACGACGCTGCTGGAACTCGACGGCGTCAACGCCTATTACGGCGCGGCGCACATCCTAAACGGCCTGAGCCTGCACGTGAACGCCGGCGAGCGTGTCGCGTTGATCGGGCGCAACGGCGTCGGCAAGACGACCGTCGTCAACACCATCCTCGGGCTCGCGTCGTTGCGCGGCGGCCGCGTCAGCATCCGCGGCGAGAACCTGCCGAGGCCGCGCACCTACATGGCGGCGCAGCGCGGCGTGGTGGTGGTGCCGCAGGGGCGCTGCATCGTCGCCAACCTCACGGTTGAGGAGAACCTGGTGCTTGGCGCGGCCGTCGGTCGCAAGGGGCACTGGACCGTGCCTGAAATCTACAAGCTGTTTCCGATCCTTCAAGAGCGGGCCCACACGCCGGGCACTGCCCTGTCGGGCGGGCAGCAGCAGATGCTCGCCGTCGGCCGCGCGCTGATGGCCAACCCGTTGCTGATCCTGCTGGACGAGCCGACCGAGGGCCTGGCGCCCGTGATCGTGGACCAGCTCGGCGTGATCTTCAACCAGGTTGCCGCGCAAGGCACCGCGCTGCTGCTGATCGAACAGAACATGACGCTTGTCTCGCGCGTCGCGGAGCGCTACTGCGCCATGGCCAAAGGCGCCCTGGTCGCAGAGGGCCGCGTGAACGCGACAAGCCTCGACGAATTGCACCAGCACGTGATGGTGTGAGCTCACTGCCCGGCGCGCCGGGATGACATGCAAAACCTCGATTCAAGGAGACACCGAAATGAAGAACAAGTTGACCCGCCGCGCATTGGCCGCCATCGCCGTGTGCACCGCCATGCCCTTCGCCGCGATGGCCCAGGGCAAGGACCCCGTTCGAGTGGGCCTGATCAGCTCCAAGTCGGGCGTCTTCGCGCAGCAAGGCGAGGAGGTCATCCACGCCATCCAGTTCGCGATCGACGAGGTGAACGCCAAGGGCGGCGTCGACGGGCGCAAGGTCGAAGTTCAATATGCCGACGACGAGGGAACGCCTGACGCCGGCCGTCGCGAAGCCGAGAAGCTCGCGCGTGGCGGATACAACCTTCTCATCGGCGCGATCCCGTCGTCGATCTCGCTGGCGCTCGGTGCGAATCTGGACCGCTGGGATGCCGCCTACTTCGTCGTCGCGAGCAAGAGCGACAAGATCACCGGCGACAGCTGCAAGCCGCGCATGTTCCGCACAAATCACTCCGACGCGATGGACATCGCGATGATCGGCGAGTGGGCCAAGGGCTTCAAGGACAAGACCTACGCATCGATGGCCGCCGACTATGCCTGGGGCCGCGACTCGTCGGAGTCGTTCGCCAAGGCCGTGAAGGCGCAGGGCAAGGACGTCAAGATCCAGCTCTACGCACCGCTCGGCACGAAGGACTTCTCGCCCTTCATCGCGCAGCTGAAAGAAGCCAAGGTCGATGCGATCTGGGTCGCCGAGACCGGCCGCGACGCCATCGCCTTCGTCAAGCAGGCACAGGAGTTCGGCCTGATCCCGCAGACCAAGCTGATCGGTCACTCGCTGATCCTGAACTTCATGATCGACGCGACGGGCAAGACGCTCGAAGGCACCCCCGGCACCACCGGCTACACACCCGACCTCGACAACCCGCGCAACAAGGCCTTCGTGACGGCATGGAAGGCAAAATTCAACCGCCTGCCGACCGACAACGAAGGCCAGGCCTACAACGGCGCGCAGGTCATGTTCGAGGGCGTGAAGAAGGCCGGCAGCGCCAAGCCCGCCGACGTGGCCAAGGCGCTGCCGGGCGTCAACATCGATTCGATCTACGGGCCGGTGGTGATGCGCGCTGCCGACAATCAGCTGGTGCTGCCGAACTTCGTCGGCCGCGCCAAGGTGGCCGACGGCATCCTGCGCCCGGTGATCGAGCAAACGTTCCCGACGTCGCTGGCACCGGCCGCTTCGGCACTCTGCAAGATGTCCTGACCGTGTCGACTGGCCGAGAGGGCGTCTGTCAAGGGCCGCGCCAGTGTTAACTTGGCCTTGACCGCGTTGTCTGTCCGCCAAACGGTCCGCCGCCCTATCAGTGGGCCGAGGCAACAAGTTCTACCGACCGGAACTTCTCTGGGATAGGTAGCCGAATGCCAGGCAGGCGTAGACCGAAGCAGCGGCAGTGGCAGTGGCAGCAAATGGCCGGTCGTCTCCGAAGACATTCAGGAACGTTGCCTGAAACGCGTCTCGGGACGCGCGCGCTTCATCGAGGGCCTTTCGCCGCAGCTGCAAACGCAGGCCACCGCCGACGCCGTCGGCGACCACCCCGAGCAGCAGTTGCTCGCCTACGTATTCGGCAAGTTCAAGGAGAGTGACCTCCTCGGCATCAAGACTGATCGCCGATGAGGGACACCGCATTTCGCGCTTGAACGCGCTCATCCCGGAGTTTCGGGATGTCCTGCCCGAGCTCACCATCGTCCAGAAGCACGAGCCTCGACGATAGGTTCGCCGGTGTCGGCATCGCCAGCCGACGGCTTCCGCGCCCTAATCGCCAAAGGCTGCATTGGAGTAGCGAGATCGGCCAGCTGGGTGACACTTGCCGACCCACTGCCGTCATCGACGTCTGCCAACTAATCGCGCGAGACCGGTCGTTCGCCGCCTGATTGACAACCGAGACGGCTGGCATGGGAACGTGCGGGTCAGCGAAGTGGAAGTCATCACACAGGAACTAAAGATTCCATTGCTGCTCGCTGGCGGGAAGCGCGAGTCGCCGCCGCCTTCTTGGCGATTCGGGAGCGCCGACTTGCGGCTGCTCGGTCCCTCCTGGTATCGGCTGCACGTTTCGCAATCTCGGACCTTTGAGCATCCGTCGTTCGCGCGTGAAACTTCTTCGCTGCTTCGCGAGCGATCAACCGAAATTCTTCGGTAACCTGGACACCGGATTGGATAGGGGCGCAGTTGTAGCCGTTCCCGAAGGCATTGAACTGCTTCGCATGAAGGGTTTCCAGTTCAGTCAGATTCTGGATGGCGCACTCCTCAATAACCTCAAAGACCCATGCCTCAGGGCCGTGCTTCGCGAACGCCTTGCGCAGCACAGGTTGGGCGTGAGTTTTGAGCTTCAACAGGCCCAAATGCTTGCCAAGCCGCCTGCGCAAGTTCACCGCTTGACCGACATACGATTTACAGGAGTTTTTGTTGTACAGGCGATAGATTCCAGGACGCCCCGACGCCGAGTAGACGGCAAGGTCAAGATGTGAAAAGGTTTTCGATGTCATGGTTGAGTGAGTTCCTGAGAGCCAAACGAAGTTGCGTGTTGGTGTTGAGGTCAACAAACTCCGCTAGTGGCGTCAACGAACGCCGCTAGTGCGGGGG
>JBDUAG010000277.1:0-5516 GCA_040004785.1 Burkholderiales bacterium
CGAACTGCACCGGGATGCCGAACGCGATCGCGCTCATGATCGTCGCCTTGTGCGCCGCGTCGATGCCTTCGATGTCGAAGGTCGGATCGGCCTCGGCGTAACCCAGGCGCTGGGCTTCCTTGAGCACATCGGCGAAATCCAGGCCCTTGGCGCGCATCTCCGAGAGGATGAAGTTCGTCGTGCCGTTGATGATCCCGGCGACCCATTCGATGCGGTTCGCGGTGAGGCCCTCGCGCAGCGACTTGATGATCGGGATGCCGCCTGCCACCGCCGCCTCGAACGCGACCATCACGCCGTGCTCGCGCGCCGCCGCGAAAATCTCGGTGCCGTGCACGGCGAGCAGCGCCTTGTTCGCCGTCACCACGTGCTTGCCGGCCTGGATGGCTTCGAGCACCAGCTCGCGGGCGATGCCGGTGCCGCCGATCAGCTCGATGACGATGCTGATCGAAGGGTTCTTGATGATCTCCCGCGCGTCGGCGACGACCACGGCGGCGTCGCCGACCAGCGCACGCGCCGCCTCGACCTGGCGGCGCGACACCATCGTCAACTCGATGCCGCGGCCGGCGCGTCGCTTGATCTCTTCCTGGTTGCGGCGCAGCACCTCGAACACGCCGCCGCCCACGGTGCCCAGGCCCATCAGGCCCACTTGAATCGGTTTCATTGCGATGCGCGCTTGCGATAGTGTTCGAGAAACTTGGCGATGCGACCGATGGCCTCGGTGAGGTCATCCGAATTCGGCAGGAACACGACGCGGAAGTGATCCGGCGCGGTCCAGTTGAAGCCCGTGCCCTGCACGATCAACACCTTCTGCTCGGCGAGCAGGTCATAGGCGAACTGCTGGTCGTCGACGATGGGGTAGATCTTCGGATCGAGCCGCGGGAACATGTAGAGCGCCGCCTTCGGCTTGACCACGCTGACACCCGGAATGTCGGTGAGCAGCTGGTACGCGATGTCTCGCTGCCGGCACAGTCGGCCAGTCGGCGCGACCAGGTCGTCGATGCTCTGGTAACCACCGAGGGCCGTCTGGATCGCGAGCTGCCCCGGTGTGTTCGCGCACAGCCGCAGCGAGGCGAGCATGTTCAGGCCTTCGATGTAGTCGCGGGCGTGGCGCTTCTCGCCGGAGACCACCATCCAGCCGGCGCGGTAACCGCAGGAGCGGTAGTTCTTCGAGAGGCCGTTGACGGTGACGAACAGCACGTCGTCGGCCAGCGAGGCGATGCTGGTGTGCGTGTGGCCGTCGTACAGCGTCTTGTCATAGATCTCGTCGGCAAACACGATCAGCTGGTGCTCGCGCGCGACCTGCACGATCTCGCGCAGGACGCTCTCGGGGTAAAGCGCGCCGGTCGGGTTGTTCGGGTTGATGACGACCAGCGCTTTCGTGCGCGGCGTGATGCGCGCGCGCATGTCGGCGATGTCGGGCATCCAGTCGGAGGCTTCGTCACAACGATAGTGCACCGGTGTGCCACCCGAGAGGCCGACGACCGCGGTGTAGAGCGGGTAGTCGGGCGACGGGATCAGCACCTCGTCGCCGTCGTTGAGCAGCGCGTTCATCCCCATCGCGATCAGCTCGGAGGCGCCGTTGCCGAGGTACACGTCGTCGATCGACACGCCGGCCACGTGCTTCTGCTGCGTGTAGTGCACGACCGCCTTGCGCGGCGCGAACAAGCCCTTGCTGTCGGTGTAGCCGGCGGTGTGCGGCAGGTTGCGGATCATGTCCTGCACGATCTCGTCGGGCGGTTCCAGGCCGAACGCGGCGACGTTGCCGATGTTCAGCTTGATGATCTTGTGGCCCTCTTCTTCCATCGCCCGGGCCTTGTCGAGCACAGGTCCGCGAATGTCGTAGGCCACATTGGCGAGCTTGTTCGACTTGACGATGGGTTTCAAAACGACTCCGTGGCACAGCAAAACATAGAATTTACCCCATGAAACTTCAAGCAGACCGCATCGAAGGCCAGAACGCGATTGCGCGACACGGGCCCGACGGCGTGATCGTCAACGGCGTCGAATACCGCAGCAGCGTGCTGGTGCCCGCGACGGGGAGCGTCACGGCCTGGCCCGTCGAACGCTTCGTGGCACTGACCGAGGCGCACTTCGAGGCCATCGTCGCACTCGCGCCCGAGCTCGTGATCTTCGGCAGCGGCCCGCGCATCCGGTTCCCACACCCGTTGCTGATCCGGCCGTTGATCAGCCGCCGCATCGGCGTCGAGACCATGGACACCGCCGCCGCTTGCCGCACCTACAACGTGCTGCTGGCCGAGGGGCGGGCGGTGGTGGCCGCGCTGCTGTTCGAGCCTCCCGAGCGCTTATAATCGACGGCTACGCCTTCCCGGGCGCAACCAAACAGAATACTCCATGACGCCAGCCCTCAACAAACCCCTTCCGGAATTTGAAGCGCTCGCAACCGGCGGCGTGAAGTTCACGCCCGCGGCCTACGCCGGCAAGATCGTTGTTCTGTACTTCTACCCCAAAGACAATACCCCCGGCTGCACCACTGAAGCGATGCAGTTTCGCGATCACCACAAGGAATTCACCAAGGCCGGCGCCGTGGTGTTCGGCGTGTCACGCGACAACATGGCCTCGCACGACAAGTTCAAGCAGAACCTCGAGCTCCCGTTCGAGCTGATCGCCGACACCGAAGAGAAGCTCTGCCACATGTTCGGCGTGGTCAAGAACAAGATCATGTACGGCAAGAAGGTCAAGGGCATCGAGCGCAGCACCTTCCTGATCGACACGCACGGGGTGCTGAAAGGCGAGTGGCGCGGCCTGAAGGTCGCCGGGCACGTCGAAGAGGTGCTGAAGGAAGTCAAGGCGCTGAAAAAGGTGGGCTGATTTTCGTCACCCGGGTTGTGCATAATGGGGCTCATGCCCGAGCGTTCAGAACCTCGCATCCCAGACAAGCCGCACAGGCGACTGTGCGGCTTTTTTGTTTTCCTGCACCACTGACCACCACCGCCAAATGCCACTGCCCAAGCCGCCTGCCAAACGAGCCTCCCTCCTCAGCGCCGCCGACTTCGATTCCCAGGCGGCACCGCAGCCGGGTAAACGCCCCGCCCCCAAAACCCGTGGCAATGCCGAACCTGCGGCGCCGGCCCTGCTCGAACTGACTGACGCCACCTCGGCGGCGATCGCCAATGCGCGCCGCCCCGCCCTCGCGGCGCCGACGCCGACCACCGCCCACGCGGGTCGCGCGCCGCTGCGCAAGCCGCAGCCGGCGCAACCGGAGACGCGCGCCCGCAAGCCGCGCGGCACCGGCCCGGCAACGCTGTTCGTGCTCGACACCAACGTTCTGATGCACGACCCGACCTCGCTGTTCCGCTTCGAAGAGCATGACATCTACCTGCCGATGATCACGCTCGAGGAGCTCGACGGCCACAAGCGTGGCATGACCGAGGTCTCGCGCAACGCACGCCAGGTCAGCCGCGAACTCGACGCGCTGGCCGCGACGATGCCGACACGCGACTCCTCCGGCATGTCCGACGGCCTGTCGCTCGCGCGCACCGGCCACCGCGAAGCCGGCGGCAAGCTGTTCTTCCAGACCAACCTGATCAACGTCCAACTTCCGGCCGGCCTGCCGCAGGGCAAGGCCGACAACCAGATCCTCGGCGTCGTGCAGGCGTTGCGCGATCAGCAGCCCGGACGCGATGTGGTGCTGGTCTCGAAGGACATCAACATGCGCATCAAGGCGCGTGCGCTGGGCCTGCCGGCCGAGGACTATTTCAACGACATGACGTTGGAAGATGGCGACCTGCTCTACACCGGCGTGCTGCCGCTGCCCGCTGACTTCTGGGACAAGCATGGCAAGACCATGGAGAGCTGGCAGCAAGGCGGCCTCACCTACTACCGCATCAGCGGGCCGATGGTGCCGGTGCTGCTGGTGAACCAGTTTGTCTACCTCGAAGCGCCGGGCGCCGCGCCGCTCTACGCCAAGGTCACCGAGATCACCGGCAAGACGGCGGTGTTGCGCACGCTGAAGGAATACACCCACCAGAAGAACGCCGTCTGGGGCGTGACGGCACGCAACCGCGAACAGAACTTTGCGCTCAACCTGCTGATGGACCCGGAGTGCGACTTCATCACGCTGACCGGCACGGCCGGCACCGGCAAGACACTGATGACGCTGGCGGCCGGCCTGAGCCAGGTGATGGACGACCGGCGCTACACCGAGATCATTGTCACCCGCGTGACCGTGCCCGTGGGTGAAGACATCGGTTTCCTGCCCGGCACCGAGGAAGAGAAGATGAGCCCGTGGATGGGGGCGCTCGACGACAACCTCGAGGTGCTCTCCAAGACCGATGGCGGCGCCGGCGAATGGGGCCGCGCCGCCACCAACGACCTGGTGCGCAGCAAGATCAAGATCAAGAGCCTGAACTTCATGCGCGGGCGCACCTTCCTGAACAAGTACGTGATCATCGACGAGGCGCAGAACCTGACGCCCAAGCAGATGAAGACGCTGATCACGCGCGCCGGCCCGGGCACGAAGATCGTCTGCCTCGGCAACCTCGCGCAGATCGACACGCCCTATCTGACCGAAGGCAGTTCGGGCCTGACGTTCGCGGTCGACCGCTTCAAGGGCTGGCCGCATTCGGGCCACGTCACGCTGGCGCGTGGCGAACGTTCCCGGCTGGCGGACTTCGCTTCCGAGGTGCTGTGATGATCGCCAGCGCGCCGCACCCGCCCGCGGTTGCAGCGACGCTGGCCAACTGGCACCGAATGGTCGCGTCGAAGGATCTGGCCGACCTGCCCTCGCTGCTGCACGCCGACGCCACCTTCCGCTCGCCGATGGCCTTCAAGCCTTACGCGAGCGCGAAGGCCGTGAACCTGATCCTGTCGACCGTGATCGGCGTGTTCGAGGACTTCGCCTATCACCGCGAACTCGCCACCGACGACGGCCTCAACGCAGTGCTGGAGTTCAGCGCGCGGGTCGGCGACAAACAGCTGAAAGGCATCGACCTGATCCGCTTTGAAGCGAATGGCCTGATCACCGATTTCGAGGTGATGATCCGCCCGATGAGCGGACTGGCCGCGCTCGGCGAACAGATGGGTCAACGCATCGGGCCGCTGCTGGCAGCGTTCAAGAACCCGAGTTGATCAGGTGCCGCGCGAGCGCGTGGTACGCCGGCAGCGTGGTGGGGTCGATGCCCATGTTGCCCGCGATGTGGTGTGACGCGAACCGCGCGATCACCATCTCGGCCGTCGGATCGATGTAGACGCCCTGGCCGTGGATGCCGCGCGCGCAGTACGCGCCGTGCGGGTTGTGCGTGATCCACCACATGTTGCGGTAGCTCGCACCCGGCAACGTGACGTAGCCCGCGCTGGCGAAATGTGCCGGATCGGCGCCAGCGCGGATGTCCGCGACCGCGGCCTGCGGCACGATGCGCTGGCCGTTGAACACGCCATCAACGCGCATCATCTCGCCAAAGCGCGCCAGATCGCGCAAGCACACGTTGAGGCCGCCACCGGCGAACTCGGTGCCCGCGCTGTCCACCATCAACCGTCCATCCTGCTCGCAGCCGAGC